>NZ_PSLQ01000002.1:21388-146859 GCF_040289685.1 Pyrinomonas sp. | reverse complement strand
TTCGCCTCTGACACAACGAAGCGAACGTTGGCAAAAGGCTGCGGGAATAGCCTCCGATCCTTCTCCCGGCGTTTCGACTTTCGCCCAAAGGGACCGCTAGGGCAAAATTCGACCCGCTGCTTGTTTACCCTCAAATTCTGGAAACCTTCGGGGCAATCATCCAAGCGGGCATCTCCTCAAACCGGGGCGGATGCGCTATCATGTGTGGGCCGAGCCTGCTTCGGCTTGGCCTCGCACCACATGAACGGACAACTGAGCGAACACCCGCTTGCCGAAATCATCAGCGAAACGCTGAATCAGAGTTTAACCGGGGCGCTCCGCCTAATGCGCGATCGCGCGCGCGCGGTGATCTACTTCGAGCGAGGCGAACTGCAGTATGCGACCGCCAACCTGCGCCCGTTTCGTCTCAGCGAGTGCTTGCGCCGATGGAAGATCATCCCGGAAGAGAGGATCGCGCCGCTATCAGCGCTCTCCGATCTGGAACTCGGCGCACGGCTCGTCTCCGATGGACTGCTCACGTCGGAACAACTGGCCTCGCTGCGCGCGCGCCAAGTGCTCGAATCGCTCCCGCCATTGCTTCTTTGGACCGACGGCGCGTGGGAGTTCGATCCGGGCATTGGCGTTGCCGAAGCGCTGCGCGTCTCGGTCACCGTTCGCCCCCTGTTGGCTGAAAGCGCGCGTCGGTTGCCCTATGCGGTGATCGCCGCCCGGTTGGCCGATGCGGACGAGATGTTGTCTCCGCGGCGCGACGCGAGCGCGCTCGACTTCGATCTCAAGCCGAGCGAGGCCTTTCTTCTTTCGCGCTTCGACTCCCCGTTGACGGTAGCGGAACTGCTCGCCGTCAGCGGACTGGGCGAAGTGGAAACGCGCCGGGCCACCTACGTGCTCATCGTCGCCGGGCTGGTCCAGCGCTCCGCTTCGCACCGCGTGCTCAACCTCGAACGTTGCAAGCGCACCACCGTTCGTCAGCGGCCAGCGATCTCGCGTTCCGCGTCCGACAAGCTCGCCGAACGCGACGAACAAGCTGAAATGATGGAACTTTTCGCAAGAGCGGAAGCGGAAGACTTCTACAAGACCCTAGGCGTCAATCAACGCGCGACGCCGCAAGAGATCAAACGCGCCTACTATGCGCTGGCCAAACGCTTCCACCCAGATCGTTTTCGGCGTGATCTCGATCAAGCGACGCGCGCGCGCATCGAATCAGCCTTCGCGCGCATCGCGCAAGCTTACGAAACGTTGAAAGAAGAGGCGACTCGCACCGCTTATGATCTCAACCTATCGAACAGGGTTTTCACGTCGACGAGCACCACGCGGCAGACTGCAGAAGATTCCACGCAACGCGCAGCGGAAGCTTACCGTCGGGGCGAAGAAGCGCTTCGGGCCGGAGAGACGCAACGTGCGGCAAAAGAGTTCGGCGAAGCCGCGCGCTTGATGCCGCAAGAAGCGCGCTACCGCGCGGCGCTCGGTTGCGCACTGATGCGCGATCGCACCACGCGCCGTCAAGCCGAAGCCGAACTTCAGGCGGCCATCGCGCTCGATGCGCGCAACGCCGACTATCGCGTTCGCCTCGCTGAACTCTACCGTTCAGTCGGACTTCTTCAGCGGGCGCGCCGCGAATTGGAACAGGCGCTCGCTTTGGACGGCCAACACGATGAAGCGCGCTGCTTGCTACGCGAGCTGCGGCGCTTGACCGGAACGCCCAGTTGAAGAGAATGGTGAGCAAACGAAAAGACGTGCGCCGTGAAGCCGAGTTGCACGAAGAGTGGGCCAGAGTAGCAGCCGAAACGGACCGGTTCGAGGTCTACGAAAAAGAGCACGCAGCACGCATCGCACGCCTCAGCGATCGTTTGGCCGCGCTTTTTCATCTTTCGACGCTCGATCGCACTTCGTTGCGCGTCGCGGCGTTGCTTCACGACATCGGCGAAGCGGCGATGAATCGCTCCTACGTTCGCCGCGCTGGCCCACTGAGCGCCGAAGAGCGGATCGACCTTGGGCGTCATCCGGTGATCGGCGAGCAAGAGGCCGCGCGGCTCGAAACCGAACCGAGCGTGCAATTGATCGTTCGCTGGCATCATGAGTGGTGGAACGGAGCTGGTTACCCGGATGGGCTGTGCCGCACCGAGATACCACTCCCGGCGCGCATCCTTCGCGTCGCTGACGCATACGCTGCGCTTACTGAACAGCGCCCGTATCGCGCGGCGTTTGGACCGGAGGAAGCGCGACGCCACCTCGTCGAGATGAGCGGAATAGAATTCGATCCCGAAATCGTGGGCGCTTTTCTTGACATCAAAGAGGGGCTTGAAGAGCACTCAGCGACCGAACAGAAACTTGCATACGAACCGCGCTGAGGAGGCCGGCCCAATTTCCGAGGCGAACGCGGATGAAGATCGAACGAGAACACGACAGCTTACTTGTTGCCGACCAATCCAAGCGTTTCGATTGTTCGGTGCCGAATCGTTGGCTCGCTTTTGAATTGAGCGTCCTACGTCGCCTGCGCTTTTCGTCCGTCATCGAACCGTTTGCAGGCGACGCCCTCCTCGGCGCGCGACTGAAGCGCTGGGGCGCGCGCGTCGTTGTCAACGACATCGCTCGATGGGCTTGGACGTGCGGTGTAGCGCGCGTGCAGAACAATGCCGCGCAGCTTGACGAAAGCGACATCAACCTCGTGCTCGAAGATGCTTACGTTCCGCGCTACCGCCTGCACAACGCGGCCCTTCGTCGGTGGTTCGGCGAGGCCGACGCTTGCTGGCTCGACAACGTGCGTCAAAACATCGAAAGATTGCCGAACGCGGCAAGCCGCGCCGTCGCGCTCGTCACGGCGATGATGACGGGCGACTACGCGCTCTCTTTCACCGCAGGAACCGCTCGCCTTCGGCAACCGCTGTCGCAAGTTTTTCGTCGCCTGTGGCAAACGCTCCCGCCGCCGTTCGACAACGGTCAAACGAATACGGCGGCGAACGAAGAGGCGAGCGCGCTGGTCGCTGAACAGAAGGCCGATCTGCTCTTCGTGCGCCTGCCGCGCCCTCGTCCGCAGCGTCGCTGGGCGTGGCGCGAAACGTGGGTGCGCGGCGACGACGCTTGGCAACGAGAGATTTGCGCAACGCTGGCAAACAGACTCGGCGCTATTGTCGCAAGCAAGCAACAGTTCTTCAGGTCGCTCGAAGAATTGCTCGAAGCCGCTAAACAGATCCCGCAATGGGCCATCGCGTGGACCGAAGATGGCTCGATTCTCGCCGAAGAGATCGCGCAAGTCGTGAGCCGCTTGCGCAAGGTCGACACCATTTACACCAAAGATTTTTCGGAGTTAATGAACGGTCGCGCCACGATCATCACCGCCGCAGTCTGAGACGAGAAAAATGGCGAAGGCGAAGCCCAACTGCGCGCAGTTCATTACCTAGCTGCAAACGAGAAAGACGGCTGAAGTCGAAGCCGACCGATGAGCGCCGAAAAGTCGCCGCTTATGCTTCCGCGACGCGCCTCCGAGCTGACCTCAAAAACTTCGCCGCTTTTTCGGCATCACCGAGATCTAATGGGACGCTCGTCCGGCACGTATGACAGGCGCCCCAAAACCTCGTCGCTTTTTCGGCCTTATCGAGCGGGCATCCTCGCCGCTCACCCATTCTTCTTCCCGGAGTTTGCTCGCGGCATCAACTACCGCGCGCCATGAGATTTGTCTTCGGAGCTTCATCGCTTTTCTCGGCGGGCGAAAGCGCCTTCGAAGCTATCCGTGAGGGCGCTGAAGTCATCTCCACCCGCGACGCTAACGGCGCTCGTTCGGCTTTTCGGCTGCTGACATGTCGGCGAGCGCGCGCACGTGTGCGCGCACCGTGTTGCCTAGGCTGAGCAAATTATATCCACCCTCCAAACATGCGATTAATCGTCCGGCACACGCCTCCTCGGCCCACTCAGCGACGGTGCGCGTCATCCGCACGAAATCATCATCCTCCAACAGAAGTTGGCCGAGCGGGTCATCTTTGCGCGCGTCGAACCCCGCCGAGATGATGACGAGATCAGGCGCGAATCGCGACCGGATCTCCTCGATCGCCGCCTCAAACATCCGCCGGTATTCCGAAGCGGGCGTGAAGGCGCTTACAGGAACATTCAACGTGTAACCCACGCCCCGGCCCACGCCCGTTTCGCCGCGCGCCCCCGTGCCTGGGTACCAAGGATACTGATGGATTGAGAAGAAGAAGACGGTTGGATCGTCATAGAAGATGCCTTGCGTGCCGTTGCCGTGGTGCACATCCCAATCGACAATCGCCACGCGCTCGATCTCTTTGTAACGACGCTGTGCATAGCGGGCGGCGATGGCGACGTTATTGAAAAGGCAAAAGCCCATCGCGCGGTCGGCGGTCGCATGGTGGCCTGGCGGTCGCACCAATGCGAAAGCGTTCTTTGCCTCTCCCAATGCCACCGCATCTACCGCTCGACAAGCCGCACCGGCGGCTCGCAGTGCTGCATCGAGCGAACGTGGCGAAACCACCGTGTCCGGATCTAGATACCCCCAACCCTCGCGCACTGCTTCTTCGACACGGCGATAATGGCGAGGCGAATGACAAGCCAGTATGTCGCCGCGCGTTGCCGCGGGCGCTTCCACTTCCATTAAGTTCTGCCACAAGCCGCCATCCGCGCGCAAAGCGTTGATGATGACATCATAACGTTCGGGACGCTCCGGATGACCCTCGCCCGTCAAATGCTCGCGATAGATCGGATGATGAACCAAAATCGTCGTCATACTCGCGAAGCTTATGCGCACCCCCTATCAACGGTCAAACCGCCAACTCGAAGCGACAAATTCAACGCGCTGCGCAACGCTCGACCGGGCCACATCGTTGTCGGCACCACAGCTCTCGAGCGGAAGCGAAGGATTCACCGTGCGACATTCACATCGAAAGCAATTCATCCGTGCTCTTCGCGGGCGTGCGACGTCGTTGCTAACACGGCAAAAAGATCGCGCCGATCAATCGCTCGCCAGGTGAGCCTGCTTTTCGCAAGAAGCCGGAAACCAGCGCTCACCTGAAGGGGGATCAAACACCGGTCACGAAGCTGCTGCGAGGGAATGGACTCGTCCTTTGACAACGTGCCTCATTCAAAAATCGCTATCGCAAATCAGCGTCGCAACGGAATGGACTCGTCCTTTGACAACGTGCCTCGCTCTCGAAACCAAAGATCATGATCGAGGATTTATCGGAAGGTCTCTCTCCGTCCCTCCGCTTTACGCGGCCCGTATGTCCGCGCGTCATATTTATCGAAAACTCGCTCACCGTCCCCGAAACTTGTTTCTTTAATGGCATCTTTAATGGCAGCGTGCCTTATGATCAAGGAATCCATCGGGAATTCGTTCTCCAGCAAAGCATCGATTCAATACGCTCAGGGCCATCGCTACGTACGTTCCCTGCCGTTCGCCGCTTCAATGAAGCGGCTTTTCCCGCTTCAATTTGCGCGCCTCGCGCAGTCGAATCTCTTTCGGGCACGCGATTTGCTCTGCCAAGTTGGGGGAGGAAAAAGAAAATGCGTAAACTCATGGTCTCGTCGCTCTTGTTCCTGTTTTTAGCGACCAGCGTCGTGTCGGTCACGTCCGCTCAAGACCGAAAAAGATCGAGATTCGGAAGAAAAGCGCGCAGTGCGGCCATCGTCGGCGGTGCAACCGCCGTCGGCGCGGCAGCCGGCGGAGCTTCCGGAGCAGCTATCACAGGGGGCGCTGCCGCCATCTATGCAGCGAATCGGCCTGCTGCGCGTAGACACTTCAAGAAGCGCAACCGGCGCATCGCCACCGTCGCTGGCGGAACCGTAGCCGGTGCCGGAATTGGCGCAGCGGTTGGCGGCAAGAAAGCAGCGGCTATCGGCGCTGGCGTCGGAGCCGCGGGTTCTTACCTCTACACGCGCAAAAGCTCCAGCTATAAAAGGGATGAGCGTCGCTACCGGCGGCGAGGCCGTGTCGTGCGACGCCAGCCATAGGGCGTAAAGTTACGGAATGGATTCCGATGACGGGGTGCCCTCGATACTTTCACGCCTAGGGCCACAGACAAAAAGGACCAAGAGGAACCATTCGCTCTCTAAGCCAGAGACGAAACGAGCAGGAGGGAAAGCCAATGAGCTACGACGAAGAAGAACAGCGACGACGCATCGTTGTCGAGACGCCAACGGAGCGTCGCGAAGTGGTCCACTCCGAAAGGACGCGCGTTCCCGATAGGCGGGGCTACTCTGCCGGGATGGTAGCGGCCGTTGCGTTGGTCGCCGTGGCCGCAACGGCGATCGTGTTGTTGCTCGTGTTGGGCCGCGAAGACGGAGAGGTTCGCAACGACAATCAACGCATCGTCGTGCTCCCCTCGCCACAATCAACGCCGCCGTTGGTTCAGCAACCAGCGACTGCGCCGCCGCCGACCATCATTCAGCAAGCGCCGCCACCGCAACCGGCACAAGTCGTTCTTCCACCAATGCAAACGCCAACGCCGACACCGAACGTGCCAGATGATGCCGCGTTGCAAGCGAGCATCGAAAAAAAGTTTTTGGCCGACGCCGAGCTGGCTGGCTCCGACATCAAAGCGACGGTGAGCGATGGCGAAGTGACGTTGACCGGGACGGTAAACTCGGAAGAACTCAGGCGCCGTGCCGAGAGGATCGTTCGCACCGTGCGCGGCGTCCGCCGCATAGATACACGCATCACCGTCGTCGCGCCGGAGGACCTTCGAACGCTGCGTACGCCTTCGCCCTGAGCGCGAGGGGAAACCCGCGGAGCACGCCCGGCTGAGATGGCTTTGGCGCTCTGCGTATGCTTTCGCCGCGAGAGGAAACTGTTTTGTCTTCTTCCCGCTTGGACAGTCTAACCCTTCCCTAAACACGAGAACGCGATCGCGACGTGCGATCGCGTTCTCGTTTCGGATCGTCTCTAGGCGAAAAGCTACCGAGCCCCTTTGCCCGCCGCTTTCTTCGCCACGGCGTGCGCGCGGCGCAGGCTCACTGTGACGCGCCCCTGTTCATCGGCGCGAAAGACGAGGTAGTCGCCGGCGCGTCCGCCGAGATAGTGAACGAGCGGCGCAGGGATCTTCCCGCGCACGATGCCACCATCATTGGTCAGTTTGGCTTTGAATTCAGTTGGCTCTCTCTTCGTCGCCATCTCGGACCTCCTTCATTCTGCTGTTGTCAGAACGGTCCGTGCTTCGGCGGCCCTAATACCCTTCCCGTGTGCTGTCGCAACCATTCGTTCAGTTCTTCTTCGATCAGCTTGGCGCCCCAGTTCTTCGCGCTTCTCGCGCGCAAGTAATCTCGGCCGCAGCGAGCGACGTCTCGCAGCTCGCCCGATTCCCCTCGGAAGGGCTATTCCCAGTCACCGCAGATTGCTTCTCGAGCATCGTTCAACTTCCTCCGCTCGATGGAAGCGGCGCGCAGTGCGATGAGCACCGTGGGCGGACCGCCTTCTTCGGATCGAACCGCTCTCTGAATTAGCATACGCGCCGCTGGTCCACTATGCAAGCGCGCGTGTCCGAGAGTCAAATGGGGTGGTATCGCGCGCCCTGCAACTCATCGCAAAAACACGCGATTCTCACAAACACCAGCGTCACGGAGATCCTCGGCCGCGTTTTCAGCAGGATGAAGGCGCGTCGCCCCGCAGCGGCTTCGTTGTTGCCGTCGTTGTGCTTTCGGCCGAGCGCGCGACGCGTCGCCTCGACCTCGTTTCGCACCGACTCAGCCAGCCGCATGTTGCGCGACGAGGCGCACACGCGCACTGACGGCCAGCTTTCATTCATTTGCATTTTGAGTAGCCGCAATCGCGGCACGTGTCGCATCCGGAAGCGTATTCCAACTGGCCGCCGCACTCAGGGCAGACCCCCGTGAGCGAACCCATTCGCGCCCCGTCTTTCGGGCGACCGCGCCCGGAGTCGGGTTGGCCGCGCAAGCGACGCGCCGTGATCATGATGCACTCGGCAACCGCCTGTTCAGGGCTGGTCAAAAGACGCTGATTGAACCAGACCGAATGGGTGCCCGTCACTTTGTTGAGGCTGTGAGCGACTTCCTCGGCGTCGAAACCGCCGCGCAACATCTTGCTGGCGAGAAGTCCAACGCCGCTCGAAATAGGCCCCGTCGCGAAAACTTCGAGGATCTGCCGACCATCGTGATTCACGGTGACATACAGGTTCTGTCCGTCGAAAGGTATTTGCCAAGTCCAGCCCTGAAGCTCGCGCGGACGCGGGATGCGCAAAGCGACCCTTGAGGGGGCTTCTTCTGGTGAAGGGATTCGACCCTCTTTCGGCTGAATCGCTGGACCGGCAGACGAAGGGGCAGTCGCCGCGCCGGTGCGATCTGCATCGGTCGCCGTGAAGCTCGCCGAAGAGCTAGGGATCGTGCTCAGGACCTGAGATTCGCGGCTTCCATAACGATAGTAACTGACGGCTTTGCAGCCCAGCTGGCGCGCCAAACGATAGAGCCGGGCGACGGATTCGACCGTGTCGTCGCGTGCGCCGTTGCAGGTTTTGGAGACCCCGTTGTCAACGTGGCGTTGCGCGGCGGCCAGCACCCGGACATGTTGTTCAGCCGTGATCTCGGTCGCCGAAATGAAATGTTCAGGCAGCTCCGCCTCGTGCTCGACGACATATTGCGCCGCGCGATCGATCGACTCTTGATCGCTGAGGTCGACTTCAATGCCCAGCGCACGCGCCGCCAGCGGGTGAACATATGTCCGCGTCCCCAAACTGTCCCGTCTGACGTATGCCCAACTGAAGTTCGGTTCGATCCCAGAAGATGTTTCGGCGATTAATGAGATGGACCCTGTAGGCGCAATCGTCGTCACCTCGTAATTGCGCGGCGTCAACTCGGTTCCGGGCGAGAGCCCAACCTCGCCGTAGAGAAAGTCTGTGTATGAAGCGCGATTCGGCTCGAATTCAGGGAAAGTCCCTTTCTCCTGCCCCAATCGCAACGACTCTTGCCAAGCTTCGCGCCGAATAAAGCCCATCAATTCCTCCACAAGAGCGATCGACTCGTCCGAGCCATAGACGATCCCGAGCTCAAGCAACAGATCGGCGTATCCCATGATGCCGAGTCCAACGGGGCGTGTTCTTTTAACGACTTCGTCTATCTCAGGGAGCGGCCAACCACAAACATCGATCACGTTATCGAGAAAACGGACCGCCCAGCGAACCGTTTCGGCCAAAGCTTCCCAGTTCACTCTCTGGCGAGAGTCGTAGAACTTAGCGACATCAATTGAACCCAAGTTGCACGAATTGTTGAAGTGCAGAGCTTGTTCCGCGCACGGATTGGTCGCGTAGAGCGGCCCCATCGAAGCCATTAGATGGTTGTGACGATTCACCTCATCGATGAAGATCACGCCCGGCTCGGCGTAACGGTGCGCACTGGCGACGATGCGGTTCCATACGTCGGGCGCGTAAACCATTCCGGGGCGTGGGGGTTCTTCGCGCCGAAGCGCGCTCTTGTCCGTCTGCAAGAAATCCCGACGATCGGCGAAGGTGACGGTCGTGCCATCGCTTCTCCGCCAGAGACAATAATCCCCCTCTTGCACGGGATCGTAGATGGGTTGCTCCCAAGGTTTTCCGTTGAATTCCAACTGAAACCATTCGCCGCGATCAACCGCTTCCATGAAACGGTCGGTGATCGTCACCGAGATGTTGAAATTGGTCAGGCTCGTCTGGTCGTTTTTGGCGTGAATGAAGCGCAGGATGTCCGGGTGAGTCACGCGCAGGATGCCCATGTTCGCCCCGCGCCGGACGCCCCCCTGTTTAATCGTCTCCGTCACCGTGTTGACGATCTGCATGAAGGAGACGGGGCCTGACGCCGCGCCGTGAGACGAACGGACAAGAGCGCCTGCCGGACGGATGAACTCGTAGGTCATCCCCGTGCCGCCGCCCGATTTGTGGATGATCGCACAGCGTTTGGCGTGTTCCATGATCCCATCGATGGAATCGGGCACTTCCAACACGAAACATGCGGCGAGTTGACCATTCGGTTTCCCAGCGTTGACCAAACAGGGAGTGTTGGGGATGAAAAGGCGCTTGAGCATGATCGAGGAGAGCGCGTCGTAGAAGGCGCGACGCTTTCTTTCATCCTGCTCGGCACGCGCCACCCAACCGACCACGCGCCGGACGATGTCCGACCACTCTTCAATGGGGCTCCCCGCTGCGTCCTTCCAACTGTAACGTTTGGCGATGATCCGACGCGCGTTTAGCCCCAACGGACTCGCCGCCCGGTGCAAAGCTGAAATTGCGGTTTGACCTTGCCTGTTCTTTTCGACGATGCTGCTCATGATCTCTCCGCTCGAAGGATTAAAAGTTCATCAGCGATAGCGGAAAAGCGCGTGGGAGCTTACGGCCTGACCGTCAGGCACCGTCGAGCGAATCAGGGAGCGTATGGCTCGACGGCAGCAGTTGTGGTGCGCGCGCGTTCACCGTCGAACGCGCATTTGAGACCAACGGCGTACCTCAATGGGAACGCTTCATCGAAACAGCTTCGACCGATTGTGCGCGACGAGCGGCAAAAGTTTCAAAGATGATCTCCCGCCGCCGCTGAAACGACAATCGGCAACGCCACGGTGAACGTTTTTTCCGCGCTGCCGTCTCGAAGACGAGTCGCCCGGAAAACGCCGCCCGCTCGTGCGTCCCTCCGCCGTTTGGGATATCGCCTGAAAAGGCGTGCAGTATACCGGAGCGCACAGCCTGCTGTCAACGGCTTACCACAACATATTGTGGCAGATCGCGTTTCGACTCCTACCGAACGCGCCCCTTTAGAATTTTACCCGAAGAAGCGACGGACTCCTAATCCGCTGCTTTCTGCAGTGTCTTTCCGCCAGCTGGAGCGATGGTGCAGTGGGCGAGTGAGTCTCGGCGCGAGAGGAGACCAAACATCAGACATCGGCGGAATCAGCGCGCAGAGAGCGAAGGGTTCACCGTTGAAGCGCCCGCACGCAGGCAGTGCGACTGAGCGCGAGCTTCGGTGCGCACAAGTTGACGATCGGGCCGCTCAGCGCATCCAAAAGTTTTCACCCAACGACGCTTGCTTTCGATGCAGGCGACCGAGCAGAATGAACGAGGTGGCCAACATGTTGATTCAACCTAAAGAAGATCTCCTCGCTGATAGCCTCGTGCATGCCATCGCCGCTGACGGCGCCGTGCGTTGCATGGCGGCGGTGACGACCAATCTCGTCGCCGAAGCGGCGGCGCGCCATGCAGCTTCGCACACGGTGGCGGCAGCGCTTGGACGGACGTTAACCGGCGCTTTGTTGCTCGCTGCTGGCGTCAAGGAGCTGGACCGCTTGACAGTGCAGATCGATTGCACAGGTCCTGTCGGACGCATTACAGCGGAAGCCAACGGACGCGGTCAAGCGCGCGGATACGTGCGCAATCCGCAGGCCGATGCGCCGCTCAATGCGCAAGGCAAGTTCGATGTCCGGGCCATCGTCGGCGAAGGCACTTTTTACGTAACTTACGAATCCGGTTTCGACATCGGTTTGTATCGCGAGCCGTATCGCGGTTCTGTGCCGCTCGTCTCCGGCGAGATCGCCGAAGATTTCGCTTATTACCTCGCTAGATCCGAGCAGATTCCATCCGCCGTGATGTTGGGAGTGCTCGTGCGCGCGCGAGGAAACGGCGACCATTTCATTGAAGCCGCTGGCGGTATCATGATTCAAATCATGCCCGGCGCGGACGAACACACCGTGCGCGCAATCGAGTCATCCGTCGGCCAAACTCCACACACCACGACCATGATCCGCCACGGAGCACGCCCCATTGACCTGTTACAAACGGCCCTCGGCGAGATCCCGTTTGAAGTGCTGGAAGAGAAAACGGTCGAATTCGCATGTACCTGTTCGCACGCGCGCGCGCTCGCTTTGATTTCAGCGATGAGCGCTGAAGAGGTCCGCGCCATGCTTGAAGAGGATCGCGGCGCGGTGATGACTTGCCACTTCTGCAACGCGACCTATCACGTCAAGGAATCGGAGCTGGAGCAAATCCTTCACCGCATCGAAAAAGAGGGATTAGACGAAGCGGGGCGCAACGCATAGGCGCACGATTGCGCTCTCGAGGGCGGCGAAGAAGCACGGAGAACTCGATCCAACCAATAGCCGAAAAAGATCGAGGCGATCTTTCTGCGAAACGGAAAACTTGCTGGCGATCGCTTGGGACGAAGGCTTTGAAGCGAGGTAGAAGCATCTACCCCGCTTCGCTTTCGCGCCACATTCTAACGTGAAGAAGTGTTAGGCGTAAGCAGATCGTAGTTGCCGAGTTCGCGGTTTTGCGCGTCGAGCGCGCCGATGGCTTCAGACGTTTCTTCGAGCATCTGTTTGGTCATCGCGATCGAATCGCTCAACTGTTCGAAGTCGATCATGGAGACGCGCTCCGGCGTCGGCAGCGCGACGACCTGATCCTTGACCAGTCCGAAGAAGTTTTCGATCGATTGGAGCTGTCCCTCGACCAAACGGACCGACCGTTCGAGTTCGTCGAAGGCGGCCAGCCGACGCTTCAAGATGGCGACGTTGGCTTGCTGAATTCGCCGCTCGCGCTCATCTACGGCCTCTTCGACGGCGCGTTCGGCTTGTCGCAACTGGTTTTGAATGGCCTTCCGATCGATCGAACGCAGGTGTTTTTTGCGCCGCCGGTATACATCCAAAAGATCGACGAAATCTTCCCAGCGCTGGTCCAAACTACGCAGGTTGGCCGGGATTTCGCGCGCCCCGGTGAGCCGTTTGTAGTCTTTGTAGATCTGATCTTTGATGTGGCCGAGGTAGTTGACCGCTTCGCGTTCGCGCGGGTCAAAACTTTCGATCAAGCGCTGCCGTTGACGGCGGCGTTCTTCCAGCGCTTCGCGGCGATGTCGCTGGTCCACCAGCCGACGGTAGAAGGAGCTGGTCGGCAAAGTCGAAAGATAGAGCAGTTCGCTGAAGAGCGCGAAGATGAGCGGGATCAGCGATTGCGTGTACGCGGCGGCGACGGCAAAACCCGCCAATCCCCAAAAGTTAGCCGGCTCGCGAAACGCCTCTTTCAAATACTCCAGATTGTTTTTCGTCCTCTCCATCATACTCGCGTCGGACGCCATCGCGCTGATCAACGCTTGGCTATCTGCGTATCCTCGTTGGTATCTTCGGCATCAGCCCCGGGGAGCGCTCCGCGGTCGCCGCTTGCGCCGCTCGGCAACATGCCCATCTGCCGTTTGTATTCGAGCAACCGTTCATGTAACTGCATGTCCATCGCCTCGCGCTCGATCTCCTGCATCTGCGATTCGACGGAGGAAGCGCCCAGTTGCATCTTGGCCTCGGCAGCGGCAACGCGACGATCGATCCGCTCGCGCATCTCGTTGAAGGTCGAAGCGTCGTCGCCGAGTTGAAAGGCCTCCATCGTTTGCGCGAGCTGTTCCTGCAACTTGGCCTGTTTCGATTGGTTGATGAGCTGCATCGCTTCGGCGGTGCGTCGCTGCATCTGCAGGATGTAGTTGTCGCGCGCCTTGATCGCCTGCTGAGATGCTTGCCGCGCGTGTTCTAGTTGCTGCGAGGTGCGCTGCAGATCCATTTGCGCTTGCTGAAGTTGACCGATGTAAGCGGTAGCGATGTCGTCGCGCCCCATTTTGATCGCCGCTTTGATCTTGGAATCGAGATCGGCGATCTGCTCTTCAAGCCGCTGTTTGGAACGTTCGAGTAACTTCTCGGTGGCGATCACCTGCGCCACCGAGGAGTTCAGCTCCGGCACGCGGTCGCGCATGTCGCGGATCGTTTGCTGCAAAATCAGCTCGGGATCCTCCGCCTTTTCGACCAATCCGCCGAAGAGCGCCCGCACGGAACGTTTCAATCTCTTCCAAAGTCCCATCTTTTTGGCCTCCAGCAAGCAACCGGCAACGATTTCGTACGATGCCACCGCCGATGCGGTTTCAAGCGTGAAAGCGCTCGCCCCCGTTCGAAGTATATCAGGAAGCGCGCAAGGAAGCCTAGATGAAACCGGGTGGCACCTAAGGCGTGGAAACACGGGGCGAGATCAAGGCGCTTGCTCGCAAAGCGCGTCAGCCACGGCGGTGCTGGTCACAAGTCCGCCAAGGCGAGAGCGAAGCGTCCGTCCGCAAAGAGCTGCGCAAGCGCAGTGCGCGCTTCTGTCTGGCAGTTCCACCGTGCTAACAGCGAGGCACAAACGAATCGCCGCCGAAAGGCTCTTTTCGAGCTTGCACTGGTGGATAACGAAATCGGCGCGAAATAGATTCGCTTCGAAGACGCACCGTTCAGCTACCGCGTCGATCTATTGATCTTCCGCTTTCGGACTCAGAGCAAAAGCGGGGACGGAACCTTCGCTTCTCTCTTCCGCTCGATCGGCAGCGAAAGCGCGCGTTTGCACTCGACTCCTGATGTCTCGTCAGTGGCGCATAAGCGGTGGCCGTTGATGCTCCGCCGCACTTCGACCGCTGATCAACGCCCGATGTCTCGCCGGTAGTTCATGCCTTGCCAGCTTATGCGTTCCGCCGCTCGATAGCACTGCGCCAGCGCCTCATCGAGCGTCGGCGCTGCTGACGCCACTCCGAGCACGCGCCCGCCCGCGGTGCGCCATTCGCCCTGTGGCCCTCGTTCGGTTCCAGCATGAAATATCTCCACGCCCGGAACCGCTGCTGCTTTCTCCAAACCGCTGATCACCGCCCCCGTCTCGACGCGCTCGGGATATCCGCGCGCTGCGAGCACGACGCAGGCTGAAGCGCCATCTGCCCACTCGACGTCTGTTTCGCTCAGGTGCCCCGTGGCAGCCGCCTCGCAGATCACCGTCAGATCGCTGCGTAAACGGACGAGGATAGCCTGCGCTTCGGGATCGCCCAAACGCACGTTGTATTCGAGCACGCGCGGCCCTTCCGGCGTCAGCATCAATCCGAGGTAGAGGACGCCGCGAAACTCCAACCCTTCGGCGCGCAATCCTTCGAGCGTCGGTTCCACCGTCTGGCGCACGACCTGTTCGTGCGTCGCTCGGTCCAGCACGCCCGGCGCGGTGATCGCGCCCATGCCGCCAGTGTTCGGACCAGTGTCGCCTTCGCCAACCCGTTTGTGGTCGCGCGCTGGCGGCATCAGGCGCGACGTGCGTCCATCGGTCCAGAAGATCACTGAAGCTTCACGCCCTTCGAGAGCCTCTTCGAGAACGACGCGCTCGGCAGCATCGCCAACACGGCGTTGGACCATCAACTCTTGAACAGCTCGCTCCGCTTCTGCCCGATCGCGTGCGACGACGACGCCCTTGCCCGCCGCCAAACCATCGGCTTTGATCACCACTGGAGAGTCGGGGCCGCCGAATTCGCCGCGACGTAGGATGGCGATGGCTTCGTCAGCTGAACCGGCGACGCGAAAACGCGCCGTCGGGACGCGGTGCCGCGCCATGAACTGCTTGGCGAAGACTTTGCTCGCTTCCAACCGCGCGGCGCTCGCCGTCGGTCCAACGATCCGCAAGCCGCGCGCGTTGAACTCATCGACGATGCCGCGTGCCAGCGGCGCTTCTCCGCCGACGATGGTCAGATCCACGCGCTCATTTTCGGCAAAATGTGCGAGCTCGGTTACCTCGGTAGCCGCGATCGGGACGCATCGTGCGATCTCGGCGATGCCGGCGTTTCCCGGCGCGCAGAGCAATTCAAGAGGACGCTCCGACGTGCGACGCAACGCCCACAGGATGGCATGCTCACGCCCACCGGAACCGATGACAAGTACCTTCATCAGAGAGGCGCTCCTTGAATGAACGGTTGCACGTCCCGATTCTACGAAGCCTCGAACGGAGATCACAAGCCCGATCTTCGAACCGAGTCACGGTTCTTTGACGAGCACGGCCAAATCGCTGACGTGCTCTTCGGTGAAGGGGCCGCGCAGTTGGACGTTATAACGACTCAAGAGCCAAAGTTCGGGCATGATCTCGGCGATCAGCGAACCGGCGTCGAAGACCCGCACCATCGCGCTCTCCGAAACAACGATGGCGATCGCCTGCGTTACCTTCGAGATCGAGGCGGCGGCGAAATGGCGACTGCCCAATCCAAGCGGAATATCGACGTCGGAAGCAGTGGCATCCAGATAACGGCAGGCGGAAACGACGATGCCTTCGTCCGAGATGACGAATGCGCCATCGAGCTGTGCGAGTTCTTTGACCGTGCCGCGCAGATTTGGGTCCGTGATGCGCTTGACTTCGTCCGGATGACAAGCGAGCGGGTCGAGGATGAGCGGGCGCGAATGGGCGAGCACGTTGTCGGCATCGCCCACCGTAAAGAGCGTGCCGATGCGACGCCCCTCGCGCCCTTCGCGCGCGATCTCAACCGCTAATTCAATTGTTGGATGAAGGACCTCTTTGTTGCACCACCGCGCGCGTTCGCAAATTCGATCGAAAAGCATTCTTCAATCCCCTTGCGACCGTTGTTGTGAATTTAGAAACTGTTTCCTCACGCCGTCGCGTGATGCCGACTGCACCGCCGAAGATGCGACCGTTGTGGCGAATCTGGACTCGAATTTGGTTCTTCTGCCGAGCCTTGTGCGCCTTTTCCTCTTCGCAAAGCCTGCGCTGGCCCGCACTTTTGACCAGCGCGATCAGACCTCTTCTTCCGACTGCTGTTCAATGGCTTCAAGCACGCCGAGCTTGGTCCAGAATTTGCGCTTGATCTGCCGGTCGTAGAGGTACCACTTCCAGCGCATGAACTCCTCTTCGTAGTTCCCGGCGAGGAACCCTACGGGGATCTCGAAGCCGCCCGCTTCGCGTCGGCCACCGCCGTAGTAACGACCCGATTCGCTGCTGCCCAAGGCTTCTTTGAGGAAAGCGTCTGGATTAAGCGTCGCTTTGCGCGTGCGCAGGCTGCCGATGACCATCTCGCGCTCGCCCGGTTTGATGACGATACCGTAGACGATGGCCGTGTGAACGTTCTCTTCGGTCAGCAAAAAGTCCGCCGCTTGCGGTATCGCGTCGCGGTCTTCGTATCGGACGTAGCCGACGCCAGCGATGCTGTAGTTGTCGCGCACGACGCGCGCTTCGAGCGCCGTTTTGATGATGTCCATCGCTTTACGCGAGCGTTCGATCGAGAGGATCGCCGCCAGCGTCGTCTGGTTGACGAACTCCGATAGGTACGCTGCGGCCAGATAATCTTCACGTCGAGCGCGCACCATGCCGCCCGTCTCGCTTCTGATGCCATGCATGAGCGCGGTCGCCAAACGGACGTGGCTTTCGTCGCTGCGATCGAGCGGGAGCAAGCCTTGCTCCAAATACTCCGTGTAAATCGTCGCCGTCGCCCCGACTTGCCGGATATCAACGAATTCAGCCTCGACGACGTTCTGAAACTCATGGTGATCGACGATCGCCAACACCGGCACGCCAGCTTCGGCGAGCCTCTCGGTCAAGCGCGTCGTCGTCGTCCCTTGCGTATCGACGAAGACGCTCGCTTGATAACGTTTGACATCGTCGCGCTCGGTCAAACGGATGAGCGAGATATCGAGCAGTTCGACGAGCGCGACGTTCTCATGGTGACTGATGGCGCCATCATAAGCGATGTCGCACTCGATTCCGTAGCGCGCGGCGATCATCTGATGCGCCAGCGCCGAAGAGATCGCATCCGGATCGGGGAAACTTTGGAGCACGATGATGTGCCGCTCGCCGCGATGACGTTCGAGGAGCGCGGCGAGTTCAGCCGCTTTGGAAGAAGGCTGTAGTTCTGTGCGCAACTCTTCGCGCGTTTCGACTTCGCCCTTTCCTTCGACCACCTTGTACCTTTCGCGTTCCATCTCGCTTCCTCCGTCCAACAAGGCGGCTGATCCGACCATGGATCAGCCGCCGGATGTTCGACGCGCCATAAAGACCATAAAGAAAGAAGATGTCACGTCCCGCTCGTCAGCGCAAACGCACCGTGATGAAGACCGTCACCGTCTCGCCCGTGTTCGGGTTCTGCCGCGAGACGAGCAACAGCAACGGGCGATCGCCAGCACTGCGCACCGCCGTTTCGAGATCGGCTGTGGTGCGCACCGGTTGCCGGTTCACCTCGCGAATAACGTCGCCCGATCTGAGGCCAGCTTCCGCCGCCGGACCGTCCGGATCAACGTCCGTGACGATCACGCCTTGCGCTTGGCCGCGGATGCCGTAACGCTCGGCCGTCTGCGGCGTCAGCGGTTCGACGACGATGCCGAGCCGCCCGCCCGGTTGCGTCTCGCCGCCGCCCGGCGTCCTGCGCCGCCCTTGCATCGGCATTTGCAGTTCGGCCAAGGTCGCGCGCACTTGCTGTTCGCGACCGTCGCGCCAAATGGTGAGCGTCACTTCCGTGCCCGGTTGAAACGCCGCGATGCGATTGCGCAGATCGTTGCTGTCGTTGACAGGCGTTCCATTGACGGCCAAGATCACGTCGCCGACGCGAATCCCGGCCCGTTCGGCTGGACCACCCGCCTCAACGCTGTTGACGATCGCCCCGCGCACCTCGCGCAACTTCAAGCTCTCGGCGATCTCAGCTGTCACCGGCTGAATGCCAACGCCCAGTTTGCCGCGCCGCACTGTGCCCGTCCGAATCAGTTGCTCCATGACGTTTTTAGCCATGTTGGACGGAATGGCGAAGCCGATGCCGATGTTGCCGCCGGTGGGACTCAATATCTGCGAGTTGATGCCGATCAGTTCGCCGTTGGTGTTGACCAGCGCGCCGCCGGAATTGCCGCGATTGATGGCCGCGTCGGTCTGGATGAAATCCTCGTAGCTCGCCGAACCGACGCTGGTGGCGCGCCCTTTGGCGCTGATGATGCCCATGGTCACCGTCTGTTCGAGACCGAGCGGATTGCCGATGGCGAGCACCACGTCGCCGACGCGCGCTTTATCCGAATCGCCGAGCGGCAAGACCGGAAGGTTGTTCGCCTCGATCTTGAGCACGGCGAGATCGGTCGGCGGATCGGAGCCGACGACCTTGGCGCGAAAAACGCGCCGGTCGCTCAGTTCGACCTTGATCTCTTCGGCCCCATCAATCACGTGATGATTGGTCAAAATATAGCCATCGGGCGACACGATGACGCCCGACCCCAAAGCCTCTTGCGGGATCGCCCGCGGTTGCTGCGGGAAGTTGCGAAAACCGAAGAACTCACGAAAGAAAGGATCGTCGAAGAAAGGAAACTGTTGCGCCGGGCGCACGCGCCGTTCCGCTGTGATGGTCACCACGGCAGGAGCTACGCGCGCTACCACGTCGGCGTAAGATGTCTGCGCTGCCGGGGCCGCCAAAGGTTCGGCTGGCGTGGCGGCTCGCGGCGCGCCGTTGTGTTCTCCACAGGCGACGATGAGCAATACGATGCCCAAAAAAAGACTCAATCTCGTTCGCTTCAACATCTTTCTCTTCCCTCTCGAAAGTCACGACGTTGCGGCTTAAACCTGCGAAGCAGGCCAAAGCGTCGTCCGCGGGCAGCTCGCCTTCGCCAGCTTCGATGGAACCATCCGGTTAGACGCCGCGACCGAAAAGTAGGCTGTCCGCAAAGGCTCGAAGCCGATCCCCGCCTCGTTGTCACGCCAGCTAGAGCCGTAGCTTGATCTACGTGCGGAGACGCGCAGCGACTTTCGTCAAGCCCGTCGAGCGAAAGCTCGAATCAAGATTCTCACAAAACTGCTGGGCCAGCTCGGACGACTCTACGCCGTGCGCAAGTCGCCGTGCGCAGCGCGCTCCAGCTCCTGCTGCCAACGCCGCAAACGGAAGGCGAGCGCCAGCAGCAAAAGGCCGAATAGAATGGCGTAAAAAGCGATGATCCAGACAACGCCAACCGCCCCGGCGCCCGGGAAAAGAGCGATGAGCACGCCGAAAAGGATTGAGAGCGCGCCGCTCAAACCGAGCAACCATTCGCCCACGATGTAACGGCGCAAGCGTATGGCCGCAGCGATCTCGAAGGCGCCCGTAACAACGGCCCAAGCGGCGATCAAGTAAAGGAGCGCGATGGCCGTGATGTTGGGCCAGAAGACGGTGATCACACCGACGATCACGCCGGCCAAACCTTCGAGAAAATGGACCCACCAACGGCTGTAGCCTGTGGGCGCATTGAGCGCTGCGACGATGGCGAAGACGCCATCCACGAAAGCGTAAGCACCGAAAAGTAGCGCCAAGACGAACAGCGCGATGTTCGGCCACATGAGAGCGAGGACCCCGAACAGAATGGCGAGCGCGCCGCGAATCGCCAGCGCCCACCAGTTGCGTGCCAAAATCACATAGGTCATTTCTTCGCACCTCCCCGTGTAGCGAATGTGCGGAAAGCTTTTCGAGGGAGACGCGAAAGATCCTTTTTCGGCAACTTCGCCAGCGCGCGTGAGCGCTGGCCAAAGCTCTTCCCGTCTGAATTCGCACGAACGCCCTCGATCGCTGAAACTCTTTCCCAGCGTAATCTCAGCGCGTGCTTTCGCTTCGCCGTCGAAACTGATGATCAAAGACGGACCGCGACGAAACGAAAACGCGATGCACTCGATCAAGAAGCGGAGCCGCCTTTCAGGGCGGCTCCGCTCGTGCGTTCAGCGACCGCGACCAGCAGCTTGCGCCTGACCTTGCTCGCTCGCCTCCTTGATCTCTATGCGCCGACCGCGCGGTTGACGCTCCGGCAACTGCATGGTTATTTCAAGCACGCCGTTGCGGAACGTCGCCGTCGCGTTTTCGGCGTTCACGCCTTCGGGCAAGGGGATTTCGCGATAGAAGCGCCCGTAACTACGCTCCGAACGATAGTAGCCCTCGCGCCGCTCCTCATGCTCCTGCTTGCGCTCGCCTTCGATGATGAGCGCATCGTCGGTGACTTCGACGCGCACGTCATCTTTGGTCAAGCCCGGAAGATCGGCGCGCACAACGAGCTGATTGTCGCGCTCGAAGACTTCCACTTGCGGCGACCAGACGCCTGCACGAAACTCCGCCAACGGAGCGAACTCAGACGCAAACCGCGGAGCGAGTCCGCCGCCGAAGAAGTCTTCGAAGAGCCGATCCATCTCTTCCGTGAAACGACGCATGAAGGCGAACGGGCTGACAAGCGGCGAAGGCATGAAGGTTTCGCGACGGGCAAGGCCACCGGTCTGCTGCCGCTGGCTTCCGGTCGTTTGCATCGCCGTCTGCTCTTGACGGGTCTCGGTCGTCTCCTGACGCTCTTTCTCCTTCTTGGCCATCTTCCCTCTGACCTCCTTTCACGCTAGAAGATTTCCAAAGTCGAGCTCGTCAAACGCTTGCTTTACGAACGCCGTTCGCTTCCTTCGACGCGCAGCTCGTTGGTCACTTCGAAAAGACCAGGTACGCCGCGCGCCGCCGTGAAAGCGAGTTGTTTGTCCATTTCGCTATCGACGACGCCCTTCAGCGTCGCCCGCCCGTTCTTGACGATGATGTGAATGGGCGGCACGGCGCGGACGCCGTACTTGGTAAAGAGTGGCGAATCCCAGTTGTAGATGGCGCGGTAGAGCGCGATCCGCAACCGGTCGTCCTGCGGCGAAAGCGGCAGGACTTCGATCTCGTTGACGACGCGCGCCACGCCTTCAATCTCTTTGACGCGCGCTTCGGCGTCCGACTTGGTCGTCGGACGCACGACTTGACCGCGCAAGATCACTGTGCCATCAGGCCGCACCTCGTATTCGAGCCAGTCGAAGACGCCGTACCACGGCAACGTCGCCAGCTCATGGCGCACTTCGCGCTTGATGAACTCGATGCTGCGCGCCGTTCCCGTAGCGCGCGGCGCTGGACTCTTCATGGTCGGTTGCTGCCCGCGACGCGACTGCTGTGCGCTCGCGTTGAATCCGAACAACGAGAAGAGAACGAATGCTGAGATCAGACGTTTCATCGCTCCCCTCCTTTCAACCCGGTCGCCTCTAGCTGGCGACCTGTTGTGCCGCTGGCTCTCTGGCCGTGAACGTGAACCGGCCATCCTGCCAATCGACCACCACCGTTTGCCCATCGCGGATCTCGCCCTTGATCAAGAGCCGACCGATGGGCGTCTCAAGCTCGCGTTGAATAGCGCGCTTCAATGGACGCGCGCCGTAAACCGGATCGTACCCTTCGCGCGCTAGGTGCGTCGCCGCCTCCTCCGTCAACTCGAGCGTGATGTGACGCTCGGCCAAGCGCCGCCGCAAACGCTCGAGTTGGATTTCGAGAATGCGTTTTAGGTCCTCTTCCGTGAGCGAATGGAAGACGACGATCTCATCAACGCGGTTCAAGAACTCGGGCCGGAAGACGCGGCGAAGCTCGGCGAGCACCGCTTCCTTCATCGCTTCATACGCCGCCGAATCGGTCCGCCCACGAAACTCGAGGATCAGGTCCGACCCGATGTTCGACGTCATGATGATGATCGTGTTCTTGAAGTCGACGACGCGCCCTTGGCTATCGGTCAAGCGCCCGTCGTCGAGGATCTGCAAGAGGACGTTGAAGACGTCGCGGTGCGCCTTTTCGATCTCGTCAAAGAGGATCACCGAGTAGGGCCGCCGCCGAACGGCCTCGGTCAACTGTCCGCCCTCTTCGTACCCGACGTAGCCGGGCGGCGCGCCGATCAAGCGCGCAACCGCGTGCTTCTCCATGTACTCGCTCATGTCTATGCGGATGAGCGCCTGCTCGTCGTCGAAGAGGAACTCCGCCAGCGCGCGCGCTAGCTCCGTCTTGCCGACCCCCGTCGGCCCCAAGAAGATGAACGAACCGATGGGCCGATTCGGATCCTTCAAACCGGAGCGGGCGCGAATCACCGCATCGGCCACCGCCGACACGGCTTCATCTTGACCGACGACGCGCTTGTGCAGATGCTCTTCGAGATGAAGGAGTTTTTCCACCTCCCCCTCCATCAACTTCGAAACCGGGATGCCGGTCCAGCGCGAGACCACCTCGGCGATGTCCTCTTCGTCCACCTCCTCCTTGATCAGCCGCGCGCCGCCCTGCTTCTTGGTCAAATTCTCCTCCTCTTCGCGCAGACGGCGCTCAAGCTCCTGGAGTTTGCCGTAGCGAAGCTCGGCGGCGCGGTTCAAATCGTACTCGCGCTCGGCCTGTTCAATGGCGATGCGCGTCTGCTCGATCTCTTCGCGCAGCTTGCGTATGCGCTCAATGGCCTCCTTCTCTAGTTGCCACTGCGCGCGCAGTTGATCGGCCTGCGCCTTAAGGTCGGCCAGCTCCTTTTCGAGCTTTTGCAAACGCTCCTGCGAAGCGCGGTCGGATTCTTTCTTGAGCGCTTCGCGTTCGATCTCAAGCTGCATGATGCGCCGCTGCACTTCGTCCAGCTCCGCCGGCAAGCTCTCGATCTCGGTGCGCAACCGAGCTGCCGCTTCGTCAACCAGATCGATCGCTTTATCGGGCAAGAAACGATCCGAGATGTAACGGTGCGAAAGGACCGCGGCGGCGACCAGCGCCGAATCCTTGATGCGCACGCCGTGATGGACCTCGTACCGCTCCTTGAGGCCGCGCAGGATCGAAATCGTATCTTCCACCGACGGTTCATCGACCAGAACGGGTTGGAAGCGCCGTTCAAGCGCGGCATCCTTTTCGATGTACTTGCGATACTCATCCAGAGTGGTCGCGCCGATGCAACGGAGTTCGCCGCGCGCGAGCATGGGTTTCAACAGATTGCCCGCATCCACAGCCCCTTCGGCGCGTCCGGCGCCAACCACCGTGTGCAGCTCGTCGATGAAGAGGATGATTTGCCCCTCGGCCTCTTGGACTTCGCGCAGCACGGCCTTCAAGCGCTCTTCGAATTCGCCGCGGTACTTTGCGCCGGCGATCAACGCGCCCATGTCGAGCGCGATCACGCGCTTGTTCTTCAAGGAGTCAGGCACGTCTCCGCGCACGATCCGCTGCGCCAACCCTTCGACGATGGCCGTCTTGCCGACGCCGGGTTCGCCGATGAGCACGGGATTGTTTTTCGTACGCCGCGAAAGGATTTGAATCACGCGACGGATCTCGTCGTCGCGCCCGATGACGGGATCGAGTTTGCCTTGCGCGGCGAGCTTGGTTAGGTCGCGCCCGTAACGCTCCAAGGCTTCATAAGTCGCTTCAGGATTGGGCGAAGTCACGCGTTGACTGCCGCGCACCTGGCGCAAAGCCTGCATCAAGCGGTCGCGCGTCAGTCCCATCTCGCGCAAGATCCGCCCGGCAGCACCCGCCGGATCATCGACCATGGCGAGCAGGACGTGCTCGACCGAAATGTATTCGTCCTTCAGTTGACGCGCTTCATCTTCGGCCTGTACGAGGAGTCGGTTGAGCCGCGCCGTGATGTAAATGTCGCCGGGGCCGCCCGCCGGCGAAGAGACGCGCGGCAAGCGACTCAGTTCTTGATCGAGACGACGTCGCACCGTCTCCCAATCGATGCCAGCTTTTTCGAGGATTGAGCGGGCCAGACCGCCTTCTTGTTCGAGCAGCGCGAAGAGGAGGTGTTCGGCGTCTATTTGCTGATTGCCGCGGCGCGTGGCTTCGGATTGCGCCGCTCGCAGAGCCTCTTGGAGCTTTTCGGTGAACCGGTTGATGTCCATATGTTGAACTTCCTTTCGGGACGAAGTTTCGTCGGGCACTTCGAAACCGACCACGCAAGGCGCGAAGCGGAAGAATCACGTGCGTGCCCGAGTGAACTTCCGTTCGCTTCGATGCGGGAGCATCATAAAAGGTTGAGCGTAATGTTGTCAAGTCTTTTGATAGACCTCTTGACAAGCCCCCCGGCGTCGTGTATCATCGCTCACGAACTCGACGAGGAGCGTGACCCGAAAATGAAGAAGCCGTCTAAAGCTTCCATCGCCAACGCTTTGATTCAGCTCCTGCTCATCGCTTTCGTTGTCTACATCCTCTATGGAGCGTGGGCGAGCACGGCGGCGCGCCCGGTCTCCTATTCCGAGTTCATCGAGCGAGTGCGCCAAGGGCGCGTCACGAGCGTCCAGATCAGCTCCACAGAGATTCGCGGGTTGCTCCGAACCGATGCTGGGCAGGAGATCATCTCAGCGATTCGTCCGCCCGAGGTTCAGGACCCTGATCTTCTGCCGCTTCTGCGCGAAAAGCAGGTCGAGGTCGTCGGGCGGCTCGACACCGACGGCTGGTGGCGCGCGCTCTTCGTCTCCGCTTTTCCGATCCTCCTGCTGATCGGCTTTTGGCTTTGGACCTTCCGTCGCTTCGCTGGGCAAGGAGCCGAGGCCCTTCAATTTGGGCGCAACCGCGCCAAGATCTACGACCGGAGCGAAGAACAGAAGGTCACTTTCGCCGATGTCGCGGGCGTCGACGAAGCGGAAGCCGAACTCATCGAGATCGTCGACTTCCTCAAGCATCCGCAGAAGTATCAGCGCCTCGGCGGACGCATCCCGAAGGGGGTGCTATTGGTCGGTCCGCCGGGCACGGGCAAGACCCTGCTTGCGCGCGCCGTGGCGGGCGAAGCTGGCGTCCCGTTCTTTTCGATCTCCGGTTCGGAATTCGTCGAGCTGTTTGTCGGCGTCGGTGCCGCGCGCGTGCGCGATCTCTTTGAGCAGGCAAAGAAACACGCGCCTTGCATCGTCTTCATTGATGAGTTGGACGCTATCGGCAAATCGCGTGCGGGCGTAGCAGCAGCCTCTTTTGGCGGCCACGATGAGCGCGAGCAGACCTTGAACCAGTTGCTCGTCGAGATGGACGGGTTCGACTCATCCAAGGGCGTGATCATCATGGCAGCGACCAATCGGCCAGAGGTCCTAGACCCGGCGTTGCTTCGACCCGGCAGATTCGATCGCCAGATCGTCGTTGACCGGCCCGACATCAAAGGGCGCGAAGAGATCCTGCGCGTGCATGCGCGCCGGGTCAAACTGGCTCCGGATGTAGATCTGTCGGTGGTCGCGGCGCGCACGCCCGGCATGGTCGGCGCGGATCTGGCGAACATCATCAACGAGGCGGCGCTGCTTGCAGCCCGCCGCGGGGCGGAAGCGGTCGAGATGCGCGATCTCGAAGAGGCGATCGACCGCGTGATGCTCGGCCTTGAAAAGCGTAGCCGCGTGATGAGCGGCGAAGAGAAGGAGCGCGTCGCCTATCACGAAGTGGGCCATGCGCTCACGGCCCTGTCGGTCGAGCACGCGGATCCGGTCCACCGGATCACGATCATCCCGCGGTCGATCGGCGCGCTCGGCGCGACGCTGCAACTGCCAACGACCGAGAAGTATCTGCTGACCAAGCCCGAATTGCTTGACCGTTTGGCCGTGATGCTCGGCGGGCGCGCGGCGGAAGAGATCGTCTACGACGGGGTGATCTCGACGGGCGCGCACAACGATCTGGAGCGCGCCACCGAACTGGCGCGGCAGATGGTCACGCGCTATGGCATGAGCGAGCGGCTGGGCCACATGACCTTTGGCAAGCCGCTCGCAGGTCGGTTCCTCGATTCGACGCTTTCGTTCGGCGAAGAGCGCAACTTCAGCGAACGCACCGCCGAACTGATCGATGAGGAAGTCAAACGGTTGATCGACGCGACCTACGAGCGCGTGCTCGGCATCTTGCGCCGACGTCGCGCGGCGCTCGATCTGGTCGCGCGCGAACTGCAGATGCGCGAAACCATCGGACGCGAGGAGCTGGAGAGATTGGTCAACCAAGCGGAAGCCGCCGAGCGAGCGGCAACGACCGTTCACTGAAACCGAGCATGGGGTGGGGTTATATGCACAAGTTCTACGTCATGCGCGGACCGCAAGGCCAGATCGAGACGGTGAGGGTCGGAGGACGGACAATGATCGCCGTCTGGCCCGATATGCTCTCGGCTTTGCGTTACAAGACGCGCCACCCCGAGCTGATGAGCTTTTGGACGGTGCCGCTCGACCGACGTCTTTACGAAGAGAAGTTCTTGGATGCTGGCGGCGGGCGCGCGCGCTTCTTCTTGATGTCGAGCGCCAACCCGGGCCAAGAGATCGAGCGTGGGCGCGTGCTCGATGCCAGCGAGATAGAGGCGGAACTCTATCCTGAGATCGGACGCCGCGCGCTCGAAAGAATGCGCGCGGGCGCGCGCTCAGCGGCGTGACGGATCATCATAAGTTCATATCGAGGAGGTGCAGCACTCATGGCTAAAGCAGTCGGAATAGATCTGGGGACGACCAACTCGGTGGTCGCCGTCATGGAAGGCGACAAACCCACTGTGATCGTCAACAGCGAAGGCGGGCGCGTGACCCCTTCGGTGGTCGCTTTCACTAAAACGGGCGAACGGCTCGTCGGTCAAGTCGCCAAACGGCAGGCCGTGTTGAACCCAGAGCGCACGATCTATTCGATCAAGCGCTTCATGGGGCGTCGTTATTCGGAGGTCACCCAAGAGATCAAACAAGTCCCTTACAAAGTCGTGCCCGGCCCAAACGATGCCGTGCGCGTCGAGATCGACGGCAAGCTCTACTCGCCTGAAGAGATCTCGGCGATGATCTTGCGCAAGTTGGTTGACGAAGCGTCGCGCTACTTGGGCGAGAAGGTAACCGAGGCCGTCATCACCGTTCCCGCTTACTTCAACGACGCGCAACGGCAGGCGACCAAGGATGCCGGGACCATTGCGGGGTTGAACGTTTTGCGCATCATCAACGAGCCGACCGCCGCCGCGCTCGCCTATGGGCTCGACAAGAAGAAGAACGAGACCATTTTGGTCTTCGACCTCGGCGGCGGCACCTTCGACGTCTCCATCCTCGAAGTAGGCGACGGCGTCTTTGAGGTCAAGGCCACGTCGGGCGACACGCACTTGGGCGGCGATGATTTCGACAAGCGCATCGTCGATTGGATGATCGAAGAGTTCAAGCGCGACCAAGGCATCGACCTAAGCCGCGACCGTCAAGCCTTGCAGCGGCTGACCGAAGCCGCCGAGAAGGCCAAGATCGAACTCTCTTCGACCATGGAGACCGAAATCAATCTGCCCTTTATCACGGCGGACGCTTCGGGGCCGAAGCACCTATTGATGAAGTTGACGCGCTCGAAGTTCGAGCAGCTGACTCACGATCTCGTCGAGCGGTGCATGGGGCCGGTCCAGCAGGCGCTGGCCGATGCCAAGCTGACGCCCGACAAGATCGACGAGGTGATCTTGGTTGGCGGCGCGACGCGCATCCCGGCGGTCAAAGAGTTGGTCAAGCGTTTGACGGGCGGCAAAGAGCCTAACCAATCGGTCAACCCGGATGAGGTGGTTGCCGTCGGCGCGGCGATTCAGGCCGCCGTGCTCAAGGGCGAGGTCAAGGACGTACTCCTGCTCGACGTCACGCCGTTGAGCTTGGGCGTCGAGACCTTGGGCGGCGTGATGACCAAATTGATCCCGCGCAACACGACCATTCCGACGCGCAAGTCGGAGATCTTCTCCACAGCCGAAGACAATCAAACGGCCGTGGACATACATGTGCTGCAGGGCGAGCGTGAGCTGGCACGCGACAACCGCACGCTTGGACGGTTCCGGCTCGAAGGCATCGCGCCCGCGCCGCGCGGGGTCCCACAGATCGAAGTCACCTTCGACATCGATGCCAACGGCATCTTGAACGTCTCGGCCAAGGATTTGGCCACCGGCAAGGAGCAGAAGATCACGATCACGGGCTCGACTTCGCTCGACAAGAGCGAGATCGAACGCATGATCCGCGACGCCGAGCAGCACGCTGAAGAGGATCGCCGTCGGCGCGAGCTGGTCGAAGCGCGCAACAACGCCGACTCGCTCGCCTACCAAGTCGAGCGTTCGCTCCGCGACTTGGGCGACCGCGTTCCCATCAACGAACGCGCGCGGGCTGAACAGTTGATCAACGAGATCCGAAGCGCGATCAAAGACGATGCGGTCGGCGTCGATCGTCTGCGTCAGTTGACGAGCGATCTGCAGCAGATCTCGCATGCGATCGCGAGCGCCGCCTACCAGCAAACGACTTCGGCGGGCGCCAGCGCCGGTGGCACGACCGGCGGCAGCACGAGCGGCGACGACGTGATCGACGCCGAGTACACGCCGAAGAGCTAAGCGCGGTCCGTCACTGAATTCGTCTCTCGGGTTGAGGTCGGGTTGAAAAGATGGCGACTCAGGTCAAAGACTACTACCAGATCCTCGGCGTCAGCCGCACGGCTTCGGAGGACGAGATCAAAGCGGCTTATCGGCGGCTGGCGCGCAAATACCATCCCGATCTCAACCCGGGCGACAAGGCTGCCGAGGAGAAGTTCAAAGAGCTACAGGAAGCCTACGATGTGCTCTCCGATCCGGAGAAGCGCAAGCAGTACGACCAGTTCGGCTCCAACTGGCGGGCGGCGGCTACTGGTGGACCACCGCCCGGATGGGAAGGGTTCCGCGCTGGGCCAGGCGGCTTTGACTTCAGCGATTTCGAGTTCGGTTTCGGGCGCGGCGGCGTCGGAGCTGACATTTTCGAGGAGCTATTCGGCACGCGCACCCGCCGCCGCCGTCGCAGCCGCGGCCAAGACGTCGAAGCCGAACTCGAGCTTTCGCTCGAAGAGGCGCATCAAGGCGGGCGACGAACCATTCAGCTTCAGGTCGCCGATGTCTGTCCGGCCTGTCAGGGGCTGGGCGTCATCAATGACAACCAGATCTGCGCGACCTGCCGCGGCGCAGGGCAGATCGTGCGCGCCAAATCGATCGAGGTCAACATCCCGCCGGGCGTGCGCGATGGAACGACGCTTCGCTTGGCCGGTCAAGGGGGCGCGGGCGCGAGCGGCGCGCCCGCAGGAGATCTGTATCTGCGCATCAAGTTGCGACCGCATCCGCGCTTCACGGTGCACGGCGACGACGTGGAGATTGAACTTCCGATTGCGCCGTGGGAAGCGGTGCTTGGTGCGCGCGTCACCGTGCCGACCATCGACGGCCAAGTCGAGATGACCGTTCCGCCAGGCGCGCAGACGGGGCAGCGCCTGCGCTTGCGCGGGCAAGGCTTGACGCGAAGACGCGGCGGCCGCGGCGATGAATACGTGCGTTTGAAGATCGTCGTCCCGCGCACGCCGACGTCGGAAGAACGGCGTCTATTTGAAGAGTTGCGGCGCATCTCGCGTTTCGACCCGCGCGCCGCATAGAGGAACGCGATGACGACCACAGCATTCGTGCGATTGACCGACTTCGATCTCGAAGAACCGTTCGCCCTCGAGGAAGCTGCCGAGGCGACCGGGGCGCCGCCGCGCGTGCTGTGGCATCTGGTCCGCTCCGGACTGCTCGAAGCGGTTTGGGATGAAAGCGGACAGCCGATGTTGACGGCGCGCGCCATGCTTCGGTTTCGCCGTATGCAACGGTTGCATCGCGACCTCGGAGTGAATTTTGCCGGCGCCGCAGTGATCTTGGACCTTGTGGACCGGATCGAACAGATGCGGCGCGAGCTCGACGAACTGCACAGCAAGTTCGTCGTTTAAAGGGGCGGGCAACGCCGCGCCCGATCTTAAAAATCTCATTTAGGAGGTGAAAACAAGATATGTCCGTTCCGATTCGTCCGCTTCATGATCGCGTCTTGATCAAGCGCATCGAAGAACCCGAGCAGATTCGTGGTGGCATCGTCATTCCCGACACGGCTAAAGAGAAGCCGCAGCAGGGCGAAGTGATCGCCGTCGGCGATGGCAAATACGACAAGGACGGCAAGCGCATTCCGCTCGACGTCAAGCCGGGCGATCGCGTCCTGTTCGGCAAATACAGCGGCACCGAGGTGCGCATAGATGATGAGGAGTATCTCATCATGCGCGAAGATGAGATCCTCGGCGTCTTCACCACCACAGCTCAGACCAAGTCGGCGGGACGTTGACCCGACGTCTCGTCGTGAAAGCTCGCGGGGCGTTCGGCCCCGGGCTCCAACATCGAACATCTCTTTAACTCGATTCCGGGTAGATGAACACTTTGGTCGAAGGAGGTAAATGAAAAGGACTATGGCTGCGAAAATGGTTGTGCATGGTGAGCAGTCGCGTCATGCTATCCTGAACGGCGTCAACACGCTCGCCGAAGCGGTCAAGGTCACGCTCGGCCCCAAGGGGCGCAACGTCGTTATTGAAAAGAAGTTCGGTTCGCCCGTCATCACCAAAGACGGCGTCACCGTCGCCAAAGAGATCGAACTCGAAGGCAAACTCGAAAACATCGGCGCGCAAATGGTGCGCGAAGTCGCGTCGAAGACCTCGGACGTCGCCGGTGACGGCACGACCACTGCAACCGTGCTCGCGCAAGCCATTTTCCGCGAGGGGTTGAAGACGGTCGCCGCCGGCGCCAATCCGATGGCCCTTCAACGCGGCATCCAGAAAGCGACCGAGCGCGTCGTCGAAGAGATCAAGCGGATGTCCAAGCCCGTTCAAGGTGACGCCATCGCGCAAGTCGGGACGATTTCGGCCAACGGCGATCGGACCATCGGCGAGTTGATCGCCGAAGCGATGAACAAGGTCGGCAAAGACGGCGTCATCACGGTCGAAGAGTCCAAGACCATGCAGACCGAGTTGGAAGTGGTCGAGGGCATGCAGTTCGATCGCGGCTACTTGAGCCCGTACTTCGTGACCAACCCGGATCGCATGGAGTGCGTGCTCGAGGACGCTTACATCCTCATCCACGAGAAGAAGATCAGCTCGATGCGCGATCTTCTCCCGCTGCTTGAAACGGTCGCCCGCGAAGGCAAGCCCTTGTTGATCATCGCCGAGGATGTCGAAGGCGAAGCCTTGGCGACGTTGGTCGTCAACAAGCTGCGCGGCACGCTCCAAGTCTGCGCGGTGAAGGCTCCGGCGTTCGGCGATCGGCGCAAGGCGATGCTTCAAGACATCGCGATCTTGACGGGCGGCAAAGCCATCAGCGAGGACCTCGGCATCAAGCTTGAGAACGTCAAGCTCGAAGACTTGGGGCGCGCCAAGAAGGTCGTCGTTGATAAAGACAACACGACGATCATCGAAGGCGCCGGCAAACAGTCGGAGATCGAAGCGCGCGTGCGCCAGATCCGGACGCAGATCGAGGAGACGACCTCCGACTACGACCGCGAGAAGCTGCAGGAGCGTTTGGCCAAGCTGGTTGGCGGCGTGGCGGTGATCAAGGTCGGGGCGGCGACCGAGACGGAGCTGAAGGAGAAGAAGGCGCGCGTCGAGGACGCGATGCACGCAACGCGCGCAGCCGTTGAGGAGGGCATCGTGCCCGGCGGTGGCGTCGCTTTGGTTCGCGCAGGCCGCGCGCTTGAGAAGTTCAAAGTGACTGAGACGAACGGCAACGTTGACGAAGACGAACAGATCGGCGTGACGATCGTGCGTCGGGCGCTCGAAGAGCCGCTGCGTCAAATCGCGCAGAACGCCGGATTCGAGGGGGCCGTGGTCGTCGAGCGCGTGCGCGCCGAGAAGAACGAGAACTTCGGCTTCAACGCGGCGACCGGTGAGTACGGCGATCTGGTGAAAGCCGGCGTCGTCGACCCAGCCAAGGTGACGCGCACAGCCTTGCAGAACGCGGCATCCATCGCCGGCTTGATGTTGACGACCGAAGCGCTCGTCTCCGAAATTCCCGAAGAGGACAAGTCATCTTCGCCGGGCGCGCCGAACTTCTAAAAGTTCACTAACGACCTAGATCGAACGAAAACAGTGTCGTTGCGCGTCCACCTCAAGCGCAGGGCGGCTGGTTTCGCAACGGCTTAGATCGAGCGGGCGTTCGGCAGTGCTCCGACATCGCAGCCGTGCGGATGCCAACCATCTGACGAGAACAGGGGCAGAGGCTGAAACTCTGCCCCTGTTCTTGATTTTCAGGCTTTGCGCACTCTTTGTGGTTCAGTCCAACGCGGAAAGAAGTTTTTCCAGATGCTCGGCGACGTCCAAGTCGAACAGGTGGATGGTCGGCAATAACCACGTAACGATGTAGCGATCATCTCCATCTTTGTTCGGTCCAAAATAGACCAAGGAGAATCGTCCGACGCCGACGCGATCATGCAACATGTTTTGCGCTTCTTTCAACGCTCGCCGCCACTTCGCTGGCAGATCATCGAACGAATAGGCGCGTCCTTCTTGTCCGCGCGCCTGAATGAACTCCGTAGTCAAACCGCTCGAATGGAAAGCTTCGACCAACTTGCCGAACCGGCGCTTGCGGAAATAAGCGAGCAACAATTCGCCTGCGGGCAGCGTGAAGAGCAAGGTGTCGTCACCTTCCGTCGAGCGATGATAGGCGCGAATCACGCCGCGACGATCCTCCAGCTCGACGCGGATTCGCAATTTCGCCCCCTTTAGATCCTCGATGATTTTGTGCACCTCGAACTGTTCGCCTTCTCGCTCGTATCTCTCTCCAACCTTGTGCTGACCGGCTTCGGCAACAAAGATCGAATCTCTGCCATCGCGCAACCCGGTCAGCAGATCGAATCCCCAAGCCTTCAGGCTTTTGAGTTTCGTTTCGCGTTCCTCAGGAATCTGGCCCCATGCTTCGCGCACGAACGTATTCAAAGCCCGTTCGTGCTGCAAAGCGAGCCTCCGCAAATCCCCCTTTTCTTTCATGACGACCTCCGGTAACCCACGTGTGCTTTCAGCACATTTGCAAAAACTTTTGGATTTTAACACAGGGCGATGAGGCTCAGAAGAGCGCTTGCCCCTTGAGCTAATCTTGTGTTGGTGAAGACTTGCAATCTATGCGGGCGACGAGGCTCAGAAGAGCGCTTGCCCCTTGAGCAGGCCACGCCGCTCCGTTTTTCAACAACCGCCCTCGATCGCGCGGGCATGTTTCATGCGTTTTTTCGCTTTGAATCATAAAGGCTTTTGTGTGGCGCAGCCACTTCCAGCGAATCGAGGGCTTGTGCTAAGCGTTTCCATTCGGCGAGCGTCAAAGACTCCGCGCGACGTTGCGCGTTGATCTCCGCTGCGTCGAGCAAGGCGGCGGCTCCGCCCACTGCGCGAATGCGCTCACCGATGTGCCCCGTCGCTTGACGAAAGTTGTTGAGCAGGGTCTTTCGACGCTGCATGAACCCGACGCTGATGATCGAGAGCAGCGTCTCCGCGTCGCGCGACTCCGCTTCGTCCTCGCGCTTTGTGCGCAGACGTACGACCGAACTCCAAACCTTCGGCACGGGCCGAAACGCCCTCGGTGCGACATCGAAAAGCTTTTCCGCGTCGCAGAAAGCCTCGATCAAAACTGAGAGGTAACCGCGCTCGCTCGATCCGGGCGGAGCTAATATGCGCCAGACGACTTCGCGCTGAAGCATCAAGACCATCTCAACGATGCTGCTTCGTTGTCGCAACAAGCGCTGAATGATGGCCGTCGAAATGTTGTACGGGAGATTGGCGACGACGCGAGCCCGATCCCCTGGAGCGATGAGTTGACGGAAATCGACTTCAAGCGCATCGGCCTCGACGAGCGTGAAGTTGGCGTGAGCGCCGAAGCGCATGCGAAGCAGAGACGCGAGCTCACGATCGAACTCGATGGCGACGACTCGTCCGGCGCGCTCGATCAACGGTGCGGTCAAGGCGCCTTTCCCCGGACCGATCTCGATGATGGTTTCCGTTGATTGCGGGTTGACCGCTTCGATGATGCGCGCAATCATCTTCCTGTCTGTTAAGAAGTGTTGGCCCAAACTTTTCTTCGCGCGCATCATCGTCGAGGAACGGCACCATGCGGGCGTCAAGCAGCAGGCGGCTGATCGGCAGCTTTCAAGTAACCGGTCACTTCGATGTCTTCCCCATGCCGTTCGATAGCGACATCATGCAAGCGTATAGCATCCATCACGCGCTCCGCGTGCAAGTTGCCGACGGCGGAAAGGCCTTCCGCGCCGATGATGATTGGGGCGATGAAGAAAGTCGCTTTATTGACCAAACCGGCGTTGAGGAATTGCCCGGCGACGTTGGAGCCGCCTTCGATGAGCACACTCTGCAACTTTCGACGCCCCAACTCTTCGAGCACGGCGAGCGGACTGGTGTCGCCAAGCACGACCTCGATGCCGCGCTCCTCCAGCTCGCGGCGGCGCGCGCTGTCTGCGCAGGTTCGTGCGAAGACGATCACGGGAACCGCGCGCGCCGTTTGCGCTAATTTGGAACGCGCGTCGAGCCGCAACTCCTCGTCAAGCACGACCCGCACAAGTGGGCGATGTCTCTCCAACCCGCTTCGATCAGTCAGCAACGGATCATCGGCCAACGCCGTGCCTGCGCCGATCAGGATCGCATCGTGCACGTGTCGCAATTCGTGCACGCGCGCACGCGCGCCTTCGCCCGTGATCCAACGCGCGTCGCCGCTTCGCGTGGCGATCTTGCCGTCGAGCGAACAGGCGAGCTTCAGATGGACGAATGGACGGCGCATCCGCATGTAGTGCAGATAGTGTTCGTTCAAACGCTCCGCCTCGCGTGCCATCAAACCGACTTCCACATCGATCCCCGCGGCTTGCAGTTGCGCGAACCCGCGTCCAGCAACCAACGGGTTCGGATCGACGATCGGCGCGACCACGCGTCGAATGCCAGCGCGAATGAGCGCGTCCGTACAAGGCGGCGTGCGCCCATAGTGTGCGCATGGTTCGAGCGACACGTAGCAAGTCGCGCCGCGCGCGCGCTCGCCCGCTTGCTCGAGCGCGATCGTCTCGGCGTGCTTGACTTGCGCGTAAAGATGAAACCCTTCGCCCACAACGACGCCGTGCTCATCGACGATGATGCATCCGACCAGCGGATTAGGACTGGTCAGACCGCGACCGCGAGCGGCAAGATCGAGCGCGCGACGCATGAAGCGCCGGTCAACGGAATTTCCCTCTTCAGCTTTGAGCTTGCTCTTTTCGATCTCGGTCTTCAAACCCGCGACGACTCCTCGAACGTCTCTTCCATCTACACCTCACGGTCTTTTCCGACGCTCTGTTTATTCGAACAGACTGTTGACGTACTGTTCCGGATCGAAGACGACCAGATCATCGACCTTCTCGCCGATGCCCGCATAGCGAATCGGCAACTTCAACTCTTTGGCGATGGCGATGGCGATGCCACCTTTGGCGGTGCCGTCGAGTTTGGTCAAAACGATTCCCGTGACGCCCGCCGTCTTCAAGAATTGACGCGCTTGCTCCAAACCGTTCTGTCCCGTGACGGCATCGATGACGAGCAACGTTTCGTGCGGCGCGCCTTGGACCTCGCGTCCAGCAACGCGTCGCATCTTCTCTAACTCAGCCATCAAGTTCGATTTCGTATGTAATCTCCCGGCGGTATCGACGATCAACACATCTGTGCCGCGCGCTTTGGCCGCCTTGAGCGCATCGAAGAGCACAGCCGCTGGATCGGTCCCCTGTTTCTGCTGGATGAGCGGCACGCCCGTGCGCTCGGCCCAGATGGCCAGTTGGTCCGTCGCTGCGGCGCGAAACGTATCGGCAGCGCAGATGAGCACGTCGTTGCCCTCGGCCTTGATGCGATGGGCCAGTTTGCCGATGGTCGTCGTCTTGCCCACGCCGTTTACGCCGACGATCATCATCACGTAAGGACGCACGTTCTCCGGCACGGCCAGTTCCGAAGCCACGCCGTTCTTTTCCGCTTCGCGCAGGATCGTTAGCAGTTCTTCCTTGATGGCCGCTTTCAACGCCTCCAGATCATTGATCTGTTGACGCGCGATGCCGCGCCGCACGCGGTCGAGTATTCCGAGCGTCGTCGCCACGCCAATGTCGGCGGCAACGAGCGCTTCTTCGAGATCGTCGAGCAGCGCGGCGTCGATCTGCTTACGACCTTGGAAGACGGCATCGAGCTTCTCCGATAGCGACTCGCGCGTCGCCGAGATGGCGCGGCGGAACCGCGTGGCGAAAGCTTGTTCGAGCGCCGCTTCTTCCGCCTGTAGCTCCTCGATGCTCTTGTCCAATCCGAGGATCGAGGTTGAAAAGACCGCCGAGCGCACCGGCTCGCGTTCTCGTTCCGCCTGATGACCGTCGCTTTGAACGCGCGACGCTGCGACATCGCGCTGCTGGTCCACTTCAGGCGTCGGATCGGTAACGGTTGTGACGGGTTTGACCTGCTCCGACCGCACAGACGGCACCGCAACCGGACTCTCCGGCTCGGCCTTCTCCGACGGAGTCCGCTCTTCTTCAGTCAGCGGCTGGCTAAGGCCAAGCGTGATGATCTCTTCTTTTTTCCGCCGTTTCCAAAAAAAACCCATGATGACGTTAAATGATGTGTACGGGCTTTGAACTTTAAAGTTTTAGATTATAAGCGCAAACAGCAGCGAGACAAAATCCCCGCTCGCTGATGGGGCGGCGCTGAACTACGCTTTGGCGATCAAGCGCAACTGCTTCGGCGCGAGCAACCAAGCCATCTTTCCGCGAAAGACGGGGATCGTGCGTTCGACCTTGACCAGACAGACGCTGCCCTTCTTCAAGTCGAGCGCGAGCGCGCCGGGCTGCCCGACGACCAACAACGAGACGAGATCGCCGAGTCCCGGTTGATGCCCAACCACGGCGAGCGACTCAAGCTCCGGGTAGCGTCTGATCTCCTCGAAGAGCGGCGCAAATGAGGCGCCGGGCGCGAGCGCATCCGTTCGTTTGATCAGATCGCGGCTCGCCCCCATCTCGGTAACCAAGATCTCCGCCGTCTCTACGGCGCGCAACAGCGGACTGGTTAGCACGAGGTCGAACTCCACAGAGAGACGCTTTAACCCCTTGGCGATGCGCTGCATACGGTCGCGCCCTGCGGGCGTCAAAGTCCGTCGTTCGTCGGAGAAATCGTTGGCTTCGCCGAGCGGTTCAGCGATGGCGTGTCGGATGATGTAAAAAAGCATCTTCTCCTCCTCGCTCGAAAGAGAGATCTTATCGCTTGGGCAGAGCGAAGACCAAAGAAGATCCCGAAGTCGCTTGAGGCGCGAGAGCGCGCGCTGGCAAAGCGAGGACCAACGGAGATTCCTGAAGCCGCAGTGCACGAAGGGGCCGCCTGTCTGAATCAAAGCGAGGATCGAAAAAGCTGCGGGAGGAAGAGATGATCTCCGATTTCGAGTTCCGCATCAGGCGGAGAGTCGTTCCAAGGGTATTTCCGCCGAAACCTGTTCGGCGCGGCGAACCGACTGTATGTTCACTGGACGGACCTGCCCGCCGCGGTAGGCTCCGATCAACGCTTGCACCACCCGCTCATCGTAGCGCGTCCCAACGAAAGATTCGATCAGCTCGAGCGCGACCTCAGCGCTCATCGCGCGTTGATATGGCCGTTCGGTGGTCATCGCATCGAATGAGTCAGCCACGGCAATGATGCGCGCTTGCAGCGGGATCTGGTCGCCGCTCAACCCCTGCGGGTATCCTAGTCCATCGAGCCTTTCATGATGCATGTAGATGCCGGGCAGAAAGTCGCGCATCGCCGGGATCTGCGACATGATGCGGTAACCCTTCAACGGATGTTGCTTCATCAACTCGAACTCTTCGTCCGTGAGCGGCGCGGGCTTCTTCAAGATCCGATCATCAACGCCGATCTTGCCGACATCGTGAAGCAAGGCGCTGATGCGAACCTTCTCGACCTCTTCTTCCGAAAGCCCGAGCCGACGCGCAATGGCAACGGAGAAGCGGGCGACGCGCTCGGAATGACCGCGCGTGTAAGGATCCTTGTTGTCTATGGCCGTCGCCATCGCTTTGACCGTTCCGATGAAGAGTTCGCGATTTTCGTCGGCAGCGCGTCGCAAATCCTCGATGAGACGCTCCAACTGATCGGTCATCTGGTTGAACGACCTGCCGAGATCGCCAAGCTCGGTTCGGCTCCGAATCGAGAGCCGATCCGAAAAATCGCCGCTCGCAATCCGCTGCGCTCTTGCCGCCAATTCCTGCACCGGAAGAGTCAACTGGCGCGCAAACAGCACGCCAACGACGAGCGCAACGGTCGCGCCCAGCAGACTGATGCCCCAAATCTGCCCGCGCATGGCAGCAACCGACTGCAATGCCGCATGCTCGTCCTGCACCGAGATGACGCCCAACCTCGCCCCTGGACCGAGTTCCGCTGTCGCATAGGCGCCGAGCATGGCGATGCTCTTGCCGTCACGCTCGACAGTGAAAGGCGCAAGCGCCGATTCGACCTGTGCCCCCATCTCCATCCAGTCTTGCACCACCTTAAGGTTGCTCATCAACCGCGCCCCCAACGCGATGCTGGCGTCCGGGTGGGCCACCGCTCGCCCCTCGTCATCGACGACGAAGATTACGGGCAATCCTGCAGCCATCAACTCACGTTCGCTCCGCGCGCCTTGCTGCCCGAAGAGACGAAACATCTCCTGCAACGAAACGACCGCCACCACAGCGGCACCGATCTCTTCGCTTTCGTCGATCACTGGCGCAGCGATCGTCAACCCCATCTCTTGACTGGACCGAATCAAACGCGGCCGGTCGATCACTACGCTGCGGCCAACGACGCGCGCCAACACCGACTCGATGCACTGGTTCGCTTCCTCGCGCGTGATGGCGTCGGGCTTGTATGCAACGTGCGGCTCGCCGCGCACGGGCAAAATGGCGAGCGCGATGAGGTTCGGGTCATCCTGCAAAGCGCGCCGCAGGCGCTCATCGCTGCCTGCCGCTCCCATCAAACGGACTCCGCCAGCCAACTCAAAAGCGCGCGCTAGTCCCGTGACGACGTCGCGGTAACGCTGCCCGAAAAGCTCTATTTGACGCGCCTTGTCGCGCACGAGCTGCGCTTGATAACGCGCCTCCACAGATCGCAACTCGTTGGCGCTGCGGTCGGAAAGAAACCATCCGGCCAGAGCCAACGGCAGCGGCCCAATGACGAAGAGCATTCCGAGCACGATGTAAAGCAGACGTAAACGCTTTGGAGCGATGGGCATCCCGTTGCCATCCAGAGAAGTTTGAAGTGGCCGTGGAAACGCGGCGCCCACTCAAAGAGAGGGCGCGCGAATGTCGATGCTACCGTGCTAAAACATCGCTGTCAATGTTTATCAGTTCCCATGCAGATCCTTCGATGCTCTGGAGACCCTCGGCGGAGCGACACCAGTCACTCAGACGTCTTGACCACAGCCGCTTGCTGCTCTTTCAGCGAAGCGGCGGCGAGCTGCGGGGACATGGCCCAGATAGCTCCCACTTTATTGTTGACGTGCAAACAGCATGTTTTCCTGCTTACATCCGCGCTTTCCCAGTTACATTTTGGAAGAAACGCGACATTGCGTATCTCGCTTTATCGTTGAAGCTGCTGTCAGCGACCGGAAAGAGCATGACCATCATCGCTTCTCTTCGGTGCTGGTGACGATTGATGCCGGGTGACGGCGAAGGGAGGCGACCTTTTGATGGCCTCTCTTTTTGTGAAGTATTTAGTCGCTCGCTGCTCATCGCGCCGATGGCGGCAGAGATTTTTCCAAGAAGCGATGAACCGTAGGCGAAAGTCGGCGCCTTCTTGGTGAAGCGGCGCGCGACTTTCCCGAACCCGATTGATTTCCATTCTCGGAAACGCTTTTTGCCGGTCAAAGCGGTTACTGAGATTCCGTCCGTCTTTGTTGCGCGCCAAAGCGCCCTTCGACGCTGGGCCATCTTTGTTGTGCGAGCGCATCAAGCTCGGCGGCGGTTTTCTGCGGGATCGTCGGGCGCGCTACACTTTAGCCGTCCGTCGGGTTACGCTCGGCGTCTAAACGAATGAGAAGCGCGCCGTCGTGCGCACTGGTTGGCGGCGAATGGAGCAAGCGAGCGACGAGCAACTGGTCGAGCGAGCGCTTGCCGGCGACGCAGAGGCTTTTGGCGAGATCATGCGTCGTTGGGAGCGGCGCATCTTTCTGCTCGCCTTGGGCATGCTTGGGTCGGAGGATGCTGCGCGCGATGCGACGCAGGAAACTTTCCTCTCGGCTTTTCGGAACTTGCCTGGCTTTCGTCGCGAGGCCAAGGTCTCATCGTGGCTTCATCGCATCGCCGTCAACCAGTGCATCACGCGCATGCGACGCGAGCGCGTGCGCGCTGAAGAATCGCTCGACGAACCGAACGGCGCGCACTTTGCGCTCGACGACTCTCGCGCAGCGTCGCCAGCGCACGAAGTCGAAGCGCGCGAACGTGTGGAAGCTGTCCGTCGAGCGGTCAACGCGCTTCCGTCGGAATTGAGACAAGTGGTCATCATGAAAGAGTTCGAAGAGATGACCTTTCAAGAGATCGCCGAGACCTTGCAGTTGCCAGTCAGCACGGTCAAAAGCAGGCTCTACACGGCCTTCAAACAACTGCGCATGAGGCTGGAAAGGTTCAACGTGATGGGGGAGGAATATGCATCGAGGAGACTTTAACGACACTCGCGCGTGCGCCGCTGACTTAATCTCTTACCTTTACGGCGAGCTGAACGAAGACGCGACGACGCGCTTCGAGCAACATCTTACGTCTTGCGTGGCGTGTCGCGAAGAACTCGCCTCCTTCAGTCGAGTGCGCGACGCGATCGGCGAGTGGCGTCAGATGGTCAGCGTTCCCGCCATGGACCGCGCGACAGTGGACGTGCAGCGCGTGCCCGAGTGGCGACGCGCGCTGCAAGCTCTGCGCGACTTCTTCGCGCTCTCGCCCCTTTGGCTGAAAACGAGCATGGTGTTTGCTTCGGCGGTCATTTGCGCGCTCGCCGCGTTGGCCATCACTAACGCCGAAATAAGTTACTCCGCGCAGGGTCTGACGCTGCGCACGGGAATCCTCCGCGCACCAGTTCAATCCGAACGCCCCGACCGCCCTTCCGAACCGCTCTACACGCGCGAACAAGTCGAACGCATTGTAGCTGAGCGCGTTGCGCAAGCGCGTGCCGAGGCGCTCGACCGCGTCGCCGAAGAGCAAGCGGCAGCCAAAGTCATGGAAGATGTGGCCGATGAGGGCGTGCGGACAAGGGCGCCGAACGTACCGCGTCGCGCGTCAACTGTGCGCAAAACCGCCCCCGTGCAAGAGCAAGCCATTTATGCACGCAACGATGACGCGATCCCGCGCCTTTCGGATCTGCTGAGCGAGATCAACGATTGATGATGCTCCTTAGGGCTTGGGCGCAAGCGCTTGAGAGATATAAAGCGAGGTCAGCATCCCGATTGCGGAGATTTCTGGCGACGTCGCTCAGGCGGACTTCGGAGCCGACTGAGCCATTGAGCGAGACCGAAGATCGGTGGTTGAGCGACTCGCCGAAACAAACGAGGGGTTGAACGAAGAAAATGGTCACGAATCCATTGCGCCGCCGCCTAACGTTTTTGACCGAGGGGAAAGATCAAATGTGGGGGCGACACAAAGCGCGCCGATCGCGAGCGAAGAGCATCTGGTACGCTGGAGCAACGGCGCTCTTCGCCTCGCACCTAGCACTGGCACAGACGCCTGCAACGAAACCGGCGAATCAGCCCCCCCCGGCCAATCGCGCCGTGGCACAGCCGTCGCCATCCAACCGGCCCAACGCGCAGAACCAGAACGCGCCGACGCGCCAGCGCCCGTTGCTCGACCTGCTGAATCTGACGCCCGAGCAAAGACAACAGATCCGTGAAATACGGCGGCGAAACAATCGCACCGGTCAACTCGTCACGACTCGCCTGCGCCAAGCTCAGCGCGCGCTCGACGAAGCCATTTATGCCGACCAGTTGGATGAACGCGAGATCGAAGCGCGCATTCAAGAACTGGCCGACGCCCAAGCGGCAGTGACGCGCCATCGCGCACGGGTCGAAATGGAGATTCGTCGCGTGCTTACGCCGGAACAGCTTCGGCTCTTCAGACAACTGCGCGAACAAGAACGCGCTCGCCAACAGCAACAACGCTCGACGAACCAATCGCCGACGACGCAGAAGCCTTCGTCTACCGCTCCCGCCCCATCAAACGCCCGTCCGTGAGCTTTACCGTATGCTTGACGCTTGCACTACTTTTCTCGCAAGATAGCTACCCGATTCGCGCGACCGCGCGTCCGCCTTGAACGCGAAAGACAGAGCGGCGGGCGCCTCTTGCGCATTCCGCTGGACCATGAACATCGCCACGCGCGCCCTGCTAGAGGTTCAGGAGATGACGCTGCTGGTGGCGCGGGCCGCCCGCGGCGTTTTCAAACGCCCGCGCTACTTCAACGAGATCATCACGCAGATGGATATCATCGGCGTCGGCTCGTTGACGATCATCTTGCTGACCGGTTTCTTCACCGGCGGCGTGCTCACCTTGCAGACCTATCCGACGCTAAAGTACTACGGCGCGCAGGATCAGACCGGACGCTTGGTGGCCATCTCTCTGGTGCGCGAACTAGGTCCAGTGTTGACGGCGCTCATGGTGACGGGGCGCGTCGGCTCGGCCATCTCCGCTGAACTCGGGTCGATGGTCGTCTCTCAACAGATCGACGCGATGCGCGCGCTCGGCACCGATCCAGTGCGCAAGCTCGTCGCGCCGCGTTTGATCGCGCTTCTCGTTATGTTACCGCTGCTGACCGTGGTCGCCGACGTGGTCGGCATTGGCGGCGGCATGATCGTGGCGACCACGCTTTACGGACTGGCGAGCAACACTTTCCTTTCGGGCGTGCGCGATGGTCTGCAGTTCGAAGACATCCTCGGCGGCGTCATTAAACCGATCTTTTTCGCCTTGATCATCGGTACGGTCGCTTGCCGTCAAGGTTTGAAGACCGAGGGCGGCACGGTCGGCGTCGGGCGCTCGACGACGACGGCGGTGGTGCTCGGCTCGATTCTGGTGATCATCGCCGATTTCTTTCTCGCCAATGCGTTGCAGGTTATCCTAGAGACGCCACCATGAACGGTCGGGAGGAGGATGGTCATTACGGACGACATCTCAACGGCGGAAAGACGTACGGCCGAGGTCTCGGCGCTGCCAGCAGAGACGAACCGCATTGTACCGGCCATCGAGTTTCGCGACGTGTATCTTGCCTTCGACGACCACAAGGTGCTCGATGGCATCAGCTTCACCGTCCGCAAAGGCGAAACCAAGATCATTCTCGGCGGTTCGGGGAGCGGCAAATCGACCATCATCAAGTTGGTGCTCGGATTGATCAAGCCCGATGCCGGCAGGATCTTCATCGATGGTGAGGACATCACCGACTATGACGAAACGGAGATGATGCGCGTTCGCAAGAAGATCGGCATGGTCTTTCAAGAGGGCGCGCTTTTCGATTCCCTCTCCGTTTACGAGAACGTCGCTTATCGGCTGCGCGAGCAGGGCGTACCCGAAGAAGAGATCGAGCAAGAGGTTCGCCGCATGCTCCGCTTCGTTAACCTCGAGGACGCCATCGACAAGATGCCAAACGAACTTTCGGGCGGCATGCGCCGACGCGTCGGCATCGCTCGCGCGCTGGTCGGCGATCCCAAGATCGTCCTTTTCGACGAGCCGACCGCTGGACTCGATCCGCCGACGGCGCGCACGATCTGCGAACTGGCGATCAAATTGCGCGATTTGGAAGACGTCTCATCCATCTTCGTCACGCACGAGATGAACAACGTCGAGTATTTGACGGGCGAGTACGCAACCATCGACGAACGCGGCAACGTCGTCTTCGAGGAAGAGGGCGAACGCCTCTGCCTGCTCAACACCAAAATCATCATGATCCGCGATGGACGCATCATCTTCAGCGGGACGGACGAAGAACTCTTCAAATCCGAAGACCCGTACATCCGCTGGTTCGTTCGCGGCAAATAGCTTCTCGAACGGCGCCTCTCGACAAACGACCGCAATCGCGTCTAAACTTCTACCGTTCGAACCGAAGATCAACGCGCCCTTGCGACCGATGAAGCGCGGTCGCAAGAGCCGCCTCGTAAACGTCCTATGCCACCAACCAGAAAGAAAGTTGGACTGCGTGAACTGCGCGTCGGCCTGTTCGTCGTCATCGCCATCGCCATCCTGATCTTCCTCATCCTGAGCGCGGCTGGAGACTTCACGCCTTTTACGCCAAAGCTCCGACTGCGCGCGCAGTTTGCCAACGCCGACGGGTTGCGCGGCGGTTCCGAGGTAAGGTTGGCGGGCGTGCGCGTCGGCACCGTCAAAGACGTGCGCCTGCTGCCGCCATCGGATGATCCGAACGCGCCCAAGATCGAAGCGTTGATGGAGATCGAATCGGTGATCGACGGCCGTCCCGCCACCGAACGCATTCGCAGCGACTCGATCGCCACGCTCGGTTCACCGAGCATTCTCGGCACTGATAAGCTGATCAACATCACGCCGGGCACTGCGCTAGGGCAACCGATCAACGATGGCGACCTTTTGCGTTCGAGTTCGGCCAACACGCTCGCCGACGTAACCGCATCGAGCAACGAACTGGTCCAGCAACTCAACCAACTCTCGCGTCAAGTGACCGAGATCGCGCAAAAGATCAACGAAGGGCAAGGAACCTTCGGGCGGTTTCTCAACGACGAATCGTTCTACAACAATTTGAACGCCGCCGTGCGCGACATTCAGGATTTGACGCGACGCATACGTTCAGGCGAAGGCACTGCCGGACAGCTAATCAACGACCCGACGCTTTACAACAACCTCGCCACCGTCACGGCTGAACTGCAAACGATCTCAGCCGACCTTCGGCGCGGACGCGGTACAGCAGGCAAGTTATTGACCGATGAAGCTCTTTACAACGAAGCGCGCACGGCCGTGGCGCGCCTTAATCGCTCGGCTGACGAGATCAACGCCATCGTCGCTGACATCCGCGCTGGACGCGGCACCTTCGGCAAGCTTCTCACCGACGAAGCCTTTTACAACGACGCGCGGATCGCCATCGCGCGATTGAACGCCACCACGGCCCGCATCGATGAGATGATCGCCAGCGCTCAACGCGGCGAGGGGACAGTCGGGAAACTGCTGACCGACGATCAACTCTATACCAATGTCAATCAGCTTTCATCCGAAGCGGTCAAGTTGATCTACGATTTTCGGCGCGATCCGGGCAAATACCTGCGCATCAAAGTTTCGCTCTTCTGAAGCTTTCACCCAGAAACGGCGAGCAGCCCGCCCTGAATCGAAGCGAGCTGCTCGCCTTGTGTCGCAATCCATCGAGTTCAGTACTTCGGCACGCTCGGATCGACTTCGTTCGACCAAGCGGTGATCCCGCCTTTTAAGTTCAACAACCGACCGGTGAATCCGGCGCGTCGCAGAGCTTCGATCGCTTTGGCGCTGCGCACGCCGCCTTTGCAATGGACCACCGTCTCTTTGCTCGGATCGATCTCATCCATGCGCGCAACCACTTCTTTGAGCGGGATCAATTTCGCTTGCGGCAATCGCGCGATCTCGTACTCAGCCGGCTCGCGAACATCGATGATTTGAACCGGCTCACCCCGATCCAAACGCTGTTTCAGCTCAGTTGCCGTGATCTCTTCCATCTCAGCGTCGCTCTTTCCGGTTGCGCCCTCTTGACCGCGCAACCCACAGAAAGCTTCGTAATCGACCAACTCCTTGATCGTAGCATTCGGACCACACACCGGGCAATTCGGATCCTTGCGCAGTTTCAATTCGCGAAAACGCATGTGCCAAGCATCGAAGAGCAACAAACGATTGATGAGCGGCTCGCCGCCACCCAAGATCAACTTGATCGTCTCATTAGCCTGAATTGCGCCGACGATGCCCGGTAGCACGCCGAGCACGCCCCCCTCGGCGCATGATGGGACGAGCCCCGGCGGCGGCGGTTCCGGATAGAGACAACGGTAACAAGCGCCGCGCGCGGCCCAAAAGACGCTCGCCTGTCCCTCGAAACGGAAGATCGATCCGTACACGTTCGGCTTGCCCGTCAGGACGCAAGCGTCGTTGACCAGATAGCGCGTCGGAAAGTTGTCTGTGCCATCGACGATGATGTCGTATTCACGGAACAGTTCGAGCGCGTTCTCGCTGGTCAAGCGCGTGTTGTAGGTTTCGATCTCGATATAAGGGTTGATGTCGCGCAAGCGATCGCGTGCCGACTCGATCTTCGGGCGTCCGACATCGCGCGTGCCGTGGATTACTTGCCGTTGTAGGTTCGATTCATCAACCACGTCGAAATCGACGATGCCGAGGTGCCCAACGCCAGCGGCAGCAAGATAGAGGCCGAGCGGCGCGCCGAGACCGCCTGTGCCGATCATCAGCACGCGCGCCGCTTTCAGCCTCCGCTGTCCTTCCATGCCGACCTCCGGCATGATCAAGTGACGACTGTAACGCGCGATCTCTTGGTTGCTGAGCGTCGGAAGTTCCCCCGCGTGACCGACCGACAACGCCTCTTCGGTCACGGCGCCGCCGGCGATGGAAGGCACGATCATCACTGTATCGCCATCTTTCACCGGCGTTTCGAGCCCTTGTGCGTGACGTATGTCTTCGTCGTTAACGTACACGTTGACGAAGTTCCGCAATCTGTTCTGCTCGCTGAAAAGATGTCGGCGCAACTCTGTGTGTCGCTCGGTCAGTTGTGCCAGCGCTTCGCCCACTGTGCGCGCTTCGACCTGCAGTTCGGCCGTTCCGCCCGCATACTGCCGAAGCGCCGTCGGTATTTGAATCCTGATCGCCATCGTCTTAAACTCCTTTCAAGATCTCTTCTTCGTCGAATTGCGAACGGTCATCGCGCAATTGCCACGAACGCAGCTCGTGCGTCGCGCTGCGCTCTACGGCCACAATGATGTAAGAGTAAACGGGGAGCGCGTGCTCCAGATCGTAGGACGAAGGCACCGCCGGATGATCTGGGTGAGAGTGGTAGAAGCCGACGATCTCCAACCCTTGTTGCCGCGCGCGTCGTTCGCCCGCCAGCAGCTCCTCCGGACGGATGAGAAAGCGGCGACGCCGAGCTTCCTCTTCGCGCGCGTTCGAGATGGGCATCGTCTCGACCACGCGCTTGACCCCATCGGCCTCGAACTTCCCGAGCAGCAGACCGCAGCATTCGTGCGGATAATCGCGCTCGGCGTGTGCGCGCATCGCCGCCTCATGCTCCGCTCTCAGCGCAATGGCCATTTCGTCTCAGTCCTCTTCGTTCCAGAACTCTTCGCTCATGTAACGCTCGCCGCCGTCGCACAAAATGGTAACGACCACTGATCCGGCAGGCAGATCTTGCGCCAAACGCAAAGCCGCAAAGACGTTCGCGCCAGAGCTTATCCCGACGAACAAGCCTTCTTCGCGTGCCAACCGCCGCGCCATGCGTTGCGCATCCTCGGTGGAGACCTCGACGTTGCGATCGGCCAAGCTTGGATCGTAAATGCCGGGGACGATGGCCGTCGGCATGTGTTTCATGCCTTCGAGGCCGTGGAGCGGCGAATCCGGTTGCAGCGAAACGCATTGAATGCGCGCATTGAACTCCTTCAACCGTCGCGCCGTCCCGACGAAAGTGCCCGATGTTCCGAGTCCGGCGAGAAAGTGCGTAACGCGCCCCTCGGTCTGCTGCCAGACCTCAACGCCCGTCCCCTCGTAATGCGCGCGCCAGTTGGCCGGGTTGTTATACTGGTCCGGGTAGAAGTACTTTTCCGGAGCGCTTTCGTAGAGCGCGCGTGCATGACGCTGCGCGCCATCGGTCCCTTCCATCGGATCGGTTTCGATCAATTCGGCGCCGTATGCCCGCAGCATCTTCTTCCTCTCGGGGCTAGCGTTCTTCGGCAAGCAGAGCGTCACGCGATAGCCGCGCGCCGCGCCGATCATCGCATAAGCGATGCCCGTGTTGCCGCTCGTCGCATCGAGGATGATCCGGTCCGGCGTCAACAATCGGCGCCGTTCGCCGTCGAGGATCATCGCCAACGCGGCACGATCTTTGACCGAACCGCCCGGATTTAAATGCTCGGCTTTGACGTAAACTTCAACGCCGCGCGCAACATCGCGCGCAACGCGCGCCAATCGCAACAGCGGCGTGTTGCCGATCTGATCGAGCACCGATCCGCTCTGTTTTGCCTCCGCTTTTTCCAGCACCGCTTGCGTCATCTTTTCACAAAGTATGATGCGTTTTATGCCCCCAAAAGACGTTAACGCACCTTCGGGACGGCGATGCGCTTTACGCGCCGACGGAGCTTCGCCTCGCTACCGAGCGCTTCGCGCGAGCGCATCTTCCACGTCGGCGATGAGATCCGCTGCCGCCTCGATTCCAACCGAGATGCGCACCAGACCTTCGTTTATCCCGAGTTTGGCGCGTTGCGCCGGCGACATGTCGCGGTGCGATGAAGTCGCTGGATGGAGCACGCCCGTGAACACGTCGCCTAAACTGGTCGCCCGCACGCACAAACGTAGCGCTTCCATGAAACGAAACGCCGCTTCGCGCGACCCTTCTGCAAGCTCGATCGAAACCAAGCCGCCGCCGAAGGGGGAGCGAAAAAGACGCCCGACGATTTCGCGTTGGCCTCGGTCAAGCAGCGGGTAATAAACGCGCGCAACGCGCGGGTGATTTGCCAAACGCTCTGCCAGGCGGCGCGCGTTCTCGCAGTGACGCTCCATGCGCAACGCCAGCGTCCGCACTCCGCGTAGTATTTCGTGCGCCTCCCAAACGCTCAGCAGGCCGCCCGCCGTTTTGACGACGCCGCGCAAGGCTCCGAGATCGGCTTCGTCGCGCACGACGGCCAATCCGCCAATAGCATCGGCATGTCCGCCCAAGTACTTGGTCGCGCTGTGAACGACGAAGTCAGCCCCGTGCTCGATGGGTTGGCACAGGTAAGGCGTCGCAAAGGTGTTGTCGACGATCAAACGCGCCCCCACCTCGCGCGCCAACTCGGCACATAGGTCCAGCGGGCAGACCTTAAGCAAAGGGTTCGAAATGGTTTCGACCAAGATGGCGCGCGGACGTAACCGTCGTGCTTGCGCCCGCGCCTGTTCCATGTCGTGAAAATCGACGAGCACGGTCTTCACGTTGAACGCCGCGAAAACCGTGTGAAGCAATTGCAACGTCACGCCGTATAGGTCTTGCGAAGCGAGCACAACCGATCCCGGCGCAACCTCGCACGCAAGCAGAGCCGCGTGCAACGCCGCCATGCCCGAAGCGAAAGCGCATGCGCCGCGACCTTTTTCGAAGACTTTGGCGGCCTCTTCAAGCGCGGCAACCGTCGGATTGCCGTAGCGCGTGTAGACGTAACCGCGCTTCTCGCCGGAGAAGACGCGATCGAAATCCTCCATGGCGCCATAGGTGAAGGTCGTCGCCGCGTAGATGGGCGGTACCGTCGGCTCTCCTGTCGGCATTGCCGCGCTGCGCGTTCCAGCGTGCACCAACGATGTTTCGAGAGAGAGTTTCTCCAACTCCAACGAGTTCACTCAGGTCAGCTCCTTGCGAGTTCGATTCATCGAGCGCCTCACATCATAAGGCAACCGCGGAGAGGGGAAGAAACGCCCATCGCGCTTGAGCGCCTAGACGCCGGAAGATCGGATGCGCGTTCGGTCAGCTCGAATCCACATCTCAACGCAACGTCGCCCGAGCTTCAGGGAGCCTCCACCGCGCTTCTTTTCAAAGAGCGATGAGATCTTCGACCCAAACAAGTGCGCACACTGGGTCGCGGTCACGACGCTTTCTCAAAAACCAACCGCGCTTCCCGGCCATGCTCTTCGACGTGAACGGCGAAGCCGTTCTTGCGCGCCCATTGTGCGAGCGTGAAGCTGTGTTCGCGCACGCTCGTTAAAACTTCTAGCCGTTCCCCTGCCTTGAGCAGACGCAGCGCGTTGATCGCGGCGTGAACGGGCGACGCGCCGCACTCCTCCTCGCGCCCGCGCAGATCGAGCACTGCCATCGTCACGTTCACTCGCCCTTCTCGATCGGCAACCCAACGGTGTTGCCCCATTCGCTCCACGATCCGTCGTAGTTGATCACCGTCGGATAACCAAGCAAGTACTTCAACACGAACCACGTGTGCGACGAACGTTCGCCGATGCGGCAATAAGTGATGACCGTTTTGTCCGGCGTCACCCCCTTGCTCTCGTAAAGCTGCCTCAATTCTTCAACCGGCTTGAAGGTATCGTCATCGGCAACGGCCTGTGCCCAAGGGACGTTGACCGCGCCCGGAATGTGCCCGCCGCGCTGCGCCGCCTCGGTTGGGTATTCCGGTGGCGCCGTGATTTCGCCTTTGAATTCAGCGGGCGAGCGAACATCAACGAGCTTGACGTCATCTCGCTGATAGGCGTAGGTCACTTCCGGCAAAAAAGCGCGCAAGCCCAAATCGATCCCACGACAACGATAGCTCGTCGGCTGCACGCTCGGCACCTCTTCTGTGACCTCACGCCCTTCGTCGATCCACTTGCGCCGCCCACCGTTCATCAGTCGCACGTCTTCGTGCCCGTAGATCTTGAAGACCCAAAAGGCATAGGCGGCAAACCAATTGCGAAAATCGCCGTAAAGCACTACGGTGGTCTCCGGCGCGATGCCCAAACGCGACATCAACTTCTCGAACCCTTCCTTCGACACGATGTCGCGCCGCACAGTGTCGTTGATGTCACGCTTCCAATCGATCAAAACCGCATTCGGCACGTGCCCAAGGCGATATGCCGTCTCCGGTTCGTAATCGACTTCGACGATGCGCACCTGCGGGTCGCTGAGATGTTGCGCAACCCACTCGGTGGAGACCAACACGTCGGGAACAGCGTACTGTTTGATCGCTGCGCTCATGACTCGCTCCTCACCTCCACGAACTGGATAGAAAGCCGCCTCGGACTGATAATATAACGACGCTTTTGTATAATATATCAAACGAAGATGTCAAGCCGCGATGGCGGGTGTGCTACAAGCGTGGTTCGGCATAGGTCATCACGAGGTACATTATGGTGTCGCGCGAGGTTGGATTCTCGTAGATGTGAGGCACATCGGCACGGAAGTAAACGGCATCGCCGGCACGTAGTTCAATGGGCTCGCGGTCGCCGACAGTCAAACGCAGGCGCCCGGAGTGAACGATCAAGTTCTCGTAAGTCCCTTCAGGGTGGGCCACGGCATGTTCGACGTGCCCGCCGCGAATGCGCAGTTCGTAAAACTCGGCGCGTCTTTTGCGATCGAAAGGAAAGAGGGCGCGGCTTTCAAAGCCGCCGTCGGCAGAACGTAGGATCTTCGCTCGACTGACGGGAAGGATTTCGATCTCCGCCGACTCTTCATCGCCCAACAGATCGGCGAATCTAACGTCGAGCCCACGCGCGATCTTCCACAGCAGCGCAATGGTCGGCGTGCTTTCGCCGGCCTCGATCTGGCCCAGCATGGCCCGGCTGACACCGGATAGCGAAGCGAGCTTCTCCAAACTCAATCCGCGTTGTCGCCGGAGCCTTGCGAGATTCTCTCCGACACGCTTCTTCAATTCACGTGCTTCGCGCTCCGCAGCGGCGCGTTCGCTCTCCTCAATCTTCTCCGTTGACTTTTCAGCTCTCTCCGCGGTCCTCATCTTCTCCACCCCTGTAAGCTCAACCAAGCTTACAATAAAACGGGCACAAGGTCTAAACTCCGAACGACAGGACTTCATGCTCGTCGGTGCTCCCTTGCCGGAAGCCCCAGCGTTTTATTGCTTTTGTCTTCTGTTCGTCTTGTGGTTCGATGACGCACGAACGATCAGATAAAGTAAAGATGCGAGTTACTCAACGCGCCACACGAATTCGTGCAGAATGATCGCTCAATTTGTGTGTTGTGACACATTTCACGTCACCTTGCTTGGCGCGTCGAGCCTCTTATTGGGCAAAAACGCGCGATTTCCCTTTTTCGGAGCGATGTCGATTTGAATGGCAAGCGATTGGCACGACCGTTGCTCTTTGGCAGAAGCAGAGATGTCGGCGGCATTGAAGCCGACCATGGTCGATGGAGGAACTGGCGAGGCTATGAGAGCTAACAACAACGTGTCAAATATGATTGATGGAGGAACTAGTGAAGCCATGAGAACTAACAGAACCTTTATGCGCGTCGTTCCCGTGTTGCTCGCCCTATTGGCAGTGGCAGCGGCCAACATCATCAGCGTAGAAGCACAGACGAGGAGAAGAGCGCCCCGTTCGCGCTATTACACGCGAGCGGTTCCGCACTACTACACGGTCTACGCCAATCAGACCATTCGAGTAAGGATGGACCAACAGATAAGCTCCGAGACGGCTCGCATCGGCGATCGTTTTACAACGACGGTGGTTGACCCGGTCTATTCGCACAACGGCGTGGAGGTGATCCCAGCAGGCAGCAAAGTGATTGGGCGCATCACCAACGTGCGTCGGGCCGAGCGACCGAGCAAAGCGGGCATGATTGAAGTGCAGTTCATTTCGGTCCAATTGCCCAACGGACGGACGTACCCGATCAACGGATCGTTGACCGACCTGAGCGCGACCAACGTCAACTACGATAGCGAAGGGCAGGTCACAGGGCGTTCTTCGATCAAGCGCAATGCGGTCTTCATCGGCGGCGGTGCGGCGACTGGCGCAGTCATTGGCGCGGCTGCGGGCGGGGGCAAAGGTGCCGGCATCGGTGCGGGCATCGGCGCTGGGCTCGGAGTAGCTGGATCCATGCTCTCAAAGGGGCAAGAAGCGGTGGTTAAGTCTGGTACGGAGTTCGGCGTCATTTTGAACCGCAGCGTTTCGTTGCCGGCCTACCGTTAAGGGATCAAAATCATCGGCGACCCTGCACGGGGCGTCGAGACGGGAAGCCCGCACGTGGAGGGGAGAGCGCGGGCGGGCTTCCAACCAAAGTTCCCGCCGTTCCGGCTGAAGCGTAAGCGGACGGCTGAAGAAGAATCGGTCGCCCCGGTAGCAACGTAAGCGAGCGACCGTTCAAAGCGAGGTCCGTTGTGATGGGGAGAGCGCAGCGGATCTCGCTTTAACAAGATCTCGCCTCCTAGGCGAGGGCAGCGGGAAGAGCGCGGCGAAAGGGGGAGAGCGTCGCGCTCTTTTCGCATCTTGTGCGCGAGAACGAAAAGGCGGACGGCTTCACCTTTTGCTGGAAGATCTATCTTTCAACGGCGCTCCTGGCGCGAAACATGTTCCCGACTCCCATGACGCCGAAAATTCTCTGACGAGCGAGGATTGGTCAGCAACCAGAAGCGCACGGAGTTCGGATCAACCTTTTCAACCGTTGCGCGGGTCAACCAGTTGGTTGATGCGTTTGGAGATGCGATCGAGAGGCTCCAATTTAACCTCTTCTCCGCGCCACGATTTAATCAGCAACGAGATGAGAAAGATCAAAGCCACCACTTGATAAGCCAACCAAGCGATGTTCACTAAAAAGACCGAGAACTCACCCAAAGTCAAACCGGCAAGGAAGCGAGAAAAGCGAAAGAGCAAACCACCTGCCATGATGGCAACGTGCAGCGCAAGCGCCTGCGCGGCATTGAGGCGCACGCGCGCTTCTTTTCTCGGCGCGATAAACAATTCCACAATGGCGAAGGCGGCACCGATGTAGAACGGGGCGTAAGGCAGCGCCATAGCGACCTTTTCAGCGATTCCCAAACCGGCGACGCACCGCGACGAAGAAAGGTGACCGTCGGCAACACCTATGGGCGTGGTCGCAAACGGCTGGGGCGGCGGTGCTGATGTGACCGAAGAGCCGCTAGGAGGGAACTCGACGTAACGTCGCGTTGCGGCCTCAACCTCCGCATCTTCAGTGGCGCGCCCCCAGACCTCTTCCGTCCGCCGCGCGTAATCCGGTTCAAGCGGATCGGTATCGTACTTGCTCTTCTTGTCCATCGCCTCGAACTTCACTCTCAATTCTACGAAAAAGCGAGATGTTAGGTTCCACCGAGCATCTTTTCAACCTTCGAGAACGGCGAAGGGAACCGCTTCCCAACGCCCCTGAGCTTCAAAGAGGCGAAACGCGCGCAACACCGTCTGTTCGCCGCTAAAACCGATGATGAAATAGACCGCTTGCGGATAATAGGCTAATCGCACATCTGTCTCCGACGGCACTGGGTCGGCGGATCGCGGGTGCGAATGGTATATGCCGAGCAGGAGCTCGCCCTTGGCGCGCATGCTCCTTTGCGCAGCGAAGATATCTTCAGGAGCGGCCTCGTAAGCTACGGCGGGATTGACGGCGACGTTACGCAAGGGATAGACGCTCGTCGCGCGCCCTTCTTTGCCAGCTACCAGCCCACAACATTCCTGCGGCAACGCCGCGCGCGCATGACGGAACATCTCTTCCGCCTGTTCGCGCTTCAGCAAGACGACGGCGGAAAGTTCTTCGCTATCGTCTGCCAGAGTTTGCTTTGGGTCCGTACTCATCTGCACAGCGCTTTCGGCGACAACTGCTTGATCTTTGCCAGTCACTCATTCACCACTCGAATGTGCAACTCTTCAAGCAAGCGCGGATCGACTTCGCTCGGCGCATCGATCATCAAATCGACAGCCGAGGCCGTCTTCGGGAAAGCGATCACGTCGCGGATGTTGTCGGTTCCGACAAGAAGCATCATCAACCGATCGATGCCGGGCGCGATTCCGCCATGTGGCGGCGTGCCGTATTCGAGCGCGTCCAGGAAGAACCCGAACCGTCGCCGCGCCTCATCTTCGGTCAAGCCCAAAGCTTTGAAGATCAGCCGTTGCACATCGCGCCGGTGGATGCGGATCGAGCCGCTGGCCAGTTCGACGCCGTTGATTACGGGGTCGTAGGCTTTGGCGCGCAATCTTCCGAGCAGTTCTGTCTCGCCACCCTCCACCGCGCGTTCGAGCAAAGGCAGATCCTCATCGACGGGCGAGGTGAACGGATGATGCATCGCGTAATAACGCCCATCATCCTCGTTGTACTCAAACATCGGGAAATCAATGACCCATAAAGGCGCGAACTCAGACGCGTCAATCAAACCTTCGCGGCGAGCCACTTCTTCGCGCAGCGCGCCAAGACTGGCAGCGACCGTTTTCGGCGGACCGGCCACGATCAACACAGCATCGCCCCGCTCGGCTTCAGCGGCATCGGCCATTCGCTTCACCCCGTCTTCGCCCAGAGCCTTGAGTAATGAGGATGTGAGCTCATCACCGAGCTTGATCCACGCGAGCGCCGAAGCCCCGTAGCGCTTGACGAACTGCTGCAGTTCGTCGAGCGTTTTGCGCGAGTAACCGGCTCCGCCTTTGACAACGATGCCTTTGATCTCTCCTCTGCCCTCAAGAACTGCAGCGAACGGCGCGAACGTCGTTCCCTTGACAGCGCCGCTCAAATCGCGCAGCTCCATGCCGAACCGCAGGTCGGGTTTGTCCGTGCCGAAACGATGGACCACCTCGGCATAGGACAACCGCGGGAAAGGCACAGGAAGCTCGACGCCAATGAGCCGAAAGACGCGCTGGAAAAGGCCCTCGATCAAACGGTAGATATCCTCCTGCGTGACGAAGCTCATCTCGATGTCGAGCTGCGTGAATTCCGGTTGCCGATCAGCGCGCAAGTCTTCGTCGCGAAAACAACGCGCGATCTGATAGTACTTGTCCAATCCGGCGATCATGCAGATCTGTTTGAAGAGCTGTGGCGATTGCGGCAGCGCGTAGAACTTACCCGGATGAAGACGTGAGGGCACGATGTAATCGCGCGCCCCTTCGGGCGTCGATTTGATCAGAATGGGAGTTTCGATCTCCGTGAACCCCTGCTCGTCCATGTAACGCCTGATCTCAGCGATGACGCGATGGCGCAGACGCAAGTTCGCTTGCAACTGCGCGCGGCGCAAATCCAAATACCGGTATCGGAGTCGCAATTCTTCGCTTGCCAGAGGCTCGTTAGGGGCTGGCTCGATTTGAAAAGGGGGCGTGCGCGCATCGTTCAGGATACGCATCTCGCCAGCATGTAACTCGACATCGCCGGTGGCAATCTTTGGATTCCGCTGCGACGGCGCACGCGCAACCACCGTTCCACGCACAGCGATGACGTATTCGCTGCGCACGTCTTTGGCCCGCGCATGTGCCTCGGGCGATCTTTCCGCATCGCAGACGATCTGTGTAACGCCCTCACGGTCACGCAGATCGATGAAAGTAAGCGGCCCGAAATCGCGTCGGCGTGCAACCCAACCCATCAATGTCGCCGTCCGTCCGACGTGCTCAAGACGCAACTCACCGCACGAATGTGTGCGCTTCCAATCTCCTAGATTATCGAGCATGTTCGATACTTTCCTGTTCTTGACCCAAGAGCGCTTTCTTCTGCCAATCGATTTCAACGCGCTGTCACGAAGACCATTTCGCCAGAACTTCGCGCCGACGACCGGTTGACCGCGAGATTTCGTTCGTCACCGCGGTTCCCGGTGAGAAGATCGAGCAATCTGCCAACTTGCCGCTCCATTTTGATCTGCGCCTTAGCAATCGTCGTTATCGCCTTAACCATTCCGGCTTGTACCTCGAGCGCTACGTTTTGCAACTCTACTAGAACCGTCATATTATCCGCGCTCATCAATTCCGTTTCGCAATCGGCATCGAAAGCTCACTCAGCCGCGCTACGGCGGATCTATTCGTTGGGCGCAAAGTTTGTCCTTCAAAACTCAACCTATAAGAGCCTTGATCTCGGCGGCCAATGCATCGCGACGCACGGCGCGTTGTTCGCCCGAACGCATCTCTTTAAGCCCGACTTCGCCCCGCGCACGCTCGTCTGGACCTGCGACGACGACGAATGGGATGCCACGCGATGCAGCGTACCTGAACTGCTTCGCCAACTTGTGCGTTTCAGGATAAACATCAACGCGCAATCCAGCGCGCCGCAAAGCGCGAGCGAGCGCGAGCGATTCGCCCGCTTCGGCTTCATTCCACACCGTCACCATTACATCTACGGGGGCGCGTTCAAGATCCGGCGGGAACATTCCGCGCTCGGTCATGACGACGATGATCCGTTCCAACCCGAGCGAGAACCCGCAGGCGGGCACATCGCGCCCGAGAAACATGCCGATCAAGTTATCGTAACGACCTCCACCGCCCAAGCTCCCAGCCAGATCGGTCACGTTGATCTCCATGATCGCGCCGGTGTAATAGGAGAGTCCGCGCGCAAGGCTCGGATCGAGTTTGAGTCGCGCGCTGACTCCGGCATCTGCTGCGTAACCGAGTATCTGTCTCAACTCCTCGATGCCGCGCCCGCCGCTTTCATGATCCCCGATGAATTCGAGCATGCGCCCAAGCACGGCTTGGTTCAATGCAGCCCGCGGCGGACGAGCGTCGCTTCCGACAAATTCCGCCGCGCGTTCGATTTCGGCGATTTCGCGAAAGAAATTCAGCAATCGCTGCGCGGCCTCGGCGGAGATCGCGCGTTCGGCCAATTCAGCGCGCACGCCTTCGGCACCGATCTTGTCGAATTTATCGAGCGCCACCAACGCCGCCTCATGTTGCGCGCGCTCGACGCCAGCGCGATCGAGCAAGCCACCGAGCGCTTGACGGTGATTTAAACGAATGACGAAATCATCGAACCCGAGTCTTTCGAGCGCGTCGCTGGCAGCCGCACACAATTCCACTTCGACCAGCATCGAGCGCGCCCCCGTCACGTCGACATCGCACTGATAGAACTCGCGAAAACGACCGCGCGCCGGGCGATCCGCCCGCCACACGGGTTGGATCTGGTAACGCTTGAAAAAAGGCGGAAGCTGATGCTGATACTCGGCGACAACGCGCGCCAGCGGCACCGTCAAATCGTACCGCAAAGCGAGGTCTGCTTCGCCCGACTTTTCGTGTTCGCCGCGCTTTAGGATCTTGAAGATAAGCCGATTCCCTTCTTCGCCGTACTTGCCGAGCAAAGTCTCGATGTTCTCCACGGCGGGCGTCTCCAGCGGCTCGAACCCATAGCTTTCATATACCTCACGGATGGTGCGGATGACGTACTCACGCCGCCGCACATCAGGCGGCAAAAAGTCACGCATTCCGCGTGCCGGTTGCGTTTTGCCGACCATAAGCTTCTCTCTTCTTGTGGGGAGAATAGTGGAACCTTCAGCAACAAACGTCAAGCGCGCCTCGCTTACGAGCGCGCAAACGGCCCAAAGCGCTGCCTTCACAGCCGGCGCACCGTTCTGCAGCGAGCAGCATGTTTGATCGAAACTGGTTCCTTAGTCCGCCTCGAATCAACTGAATTAAGGTCTCCGCCTGCAACTTCGCTCGATCGAAACTGGTTCTTTGTTCGCCCCAACCATATGCGAACCGCAATTCCCATTGCGCTCCGAAGCGCAGTCGTTGGTCGCCCGCAAATCAGCGCGATTCGGATTCGCCCTCCGTCTGTCGCGCGTCATAGCGAGCGACGTTCCTTCTGTAGATCTTGGCGTACTCGACATAGTTTTTCCAGTAACGTTCGAGTCGCACGAGTTCTTCCTGTTTGAGCGGACGCACGACGCGCGCCGGCGCGCCCATAACGAGCGAGCGGGGCGGAACGCTAGTTCCCGGCGTAACGAGCGCACCTGCAGCAATCAAAGATTCAGCTCCAATGAGCGCGCCATCGAGCACGATGGCGCCGATGCCGATCAAGCAGCCGCGTTCAATGCGACAGCCGTGGACCATCGCCCCATGTCCGATGGTCACCTCGTCTTCGATAAAGGTCGGGTGCAAGCCGCGCGTTACGTGAATCACCGCTCCGTCCTGCACGTTAGCGCGCGCTCCGATGCGCACGGAGTTCACATCGCCGCGAACAACGACGCGAAACCAGACGGATGCTTCTTCGCCGATTTCGACATCTCCGATGATGTCGGCGCTGTCGGCGATGAACGCGCTCGGATGAATGCGCGGCCTTTTGCCGAGAAAAGTTTCAATCATGAGGACGTTTTCTTCCAGCGCCCACCGTTCAGACGCGCGAATAGGTCAAACCGGTCTGGTTCTGATACTTGCCATCGCGGTCAGCGTAGCTCGTCTCGCACTCTTCGTCCGACTCGAAGAAGAGCACTTGGCCAATACCCTCGTTGACGTAAACGCGCAGCGGGAGATTAGCCAAATTGGCGATTTCGACGACCAGTCGTCCGCGCCAACCGGCCTCGAGCGGCGTGGTGTTGACCAGCAACCCGGCGCGCGCATAAGTCGATTTGCCCATGCAGATCCCCGTCACGTTGCGTGGCAAGTTGAAGGTCTCCACCGAGACGCCGAGACCGTAAGAGTGCGGCGGCAACAGGTAGTAGCGCGAGCCATCCTCAGCGCGCCGCAACGGCGGCTCAATGAGCGACTCTTCATCGAACTTCTTCGGATCGATCTCGCGTCCGTGAATCGGCGAAAAAACGCGGAAACCGTCGTCCGCTAGACGCATATCGTAACCATACGAAGAGGCGCCGCAAGAGATTATGCGCCGACCACCCACTTCGCGCAGAAGACGTGGGTCGAAAGGGTCGATCAGTTTGACTTCTTCGACCATGCGGCGGATCCAACGATCCGACTTGATGCTCATCTTTTCAGCGTTTCTCCTCAGCAGGAAAGTTTCGTCGGAGAATCGTGCAGCATAATCCCACCGGAGCGCATTAGTCCAGCCTCAACGCGCTGGGATGGCCTGCGCCGAAAGAAGATCGAAGTCGCCAGCGGACATCGGCAACTGGTCAGCGATGACCAAGTTGATTAATCGCTCGGATGTTGAGTCATGCGATCTTGAAATGGGCGGCGCATCGCTTGGCGCTCGACCAAACGCAGCGTGCCATCGCCGATGGTGAAAGCGAGCACGGCTCCTCCCGCTCCGAAGCGCATTAAAGACGCGCGTCCCTCGGGCGTGATCTTCTTGATGGAGCGGTTCGTTTCATCGAGTATGCGACCCGTTCGAAGCACGGATAGACGCAGATCAGCGTTCAATCCGGCGGGCAACTCCACAATCAATTCGCCGGAAGCGAGATTGACGTTGGCACCACGCCCGCGCCAGCTTGGGGCCGTCAGACGGACGTTGACCTTGCCGCGGCCAATGACGGCCATGACATCGCCGCCCGATAGCTCCAGCGTGGCCTCCGCTTCCGCCGCGTTCAACTTGATGTTCCCTTCGACGCCGCCAACGCGCAACGCGCCTCGTCCGGTGTAGATTTCGAGATCGGTCTGCGGCGGGACGCGAACGAGATAATCGACCTTCCACCAAGCATTGAGCAAACGACGTGGGAAGTCCGGCGCGAGGCGTTTAAGCGTGCGTCGGTCGTGCGTGCCAGTGGTGAAGATACGCAAGCGATTCGGCTCCTCATCCAACACGAAGTCGGTCACGCGCGCAAGCAGCGCGAGATCGTCTTCGCTGCTCGCGCGTATCTCCGTTTCAGCCGTGATCTCGACCTCGGCGCGCGACCAAGATTCCACCGTCACTGATCCTTGCGGCGCGCCGAAAAGGCTGATGGCGCCGCCATAAGGGAAACGGCGCATCTCGCGCCGCGTCGTCGTGCGCACGAACTCTCCGCTCGGACTCGGTCGTTGAGGTTGTTGCGCGACTACGGCTGCGGCGCCGAAAGAGGAGGCGAGCAGCATCAAAGGGAAGAAAAGGCTGGGGCGCACGTTTAAACGCATGCTGTGGCAGCTCGTTTCAACGCCGCGTGAAGATGATCGGACCACCTTGATTGAAGACGTTAAGCAGGGCGCGTCCGTCGCCCGTCTTGCCGATCACCTTGCGATTGCCGCTCATGAAACTAAAAAGTCCCAAGCGTGCGAATTCGCCAAGATTGATGTTGCGCGTCAAAGGCGCCGTTGCGTTCAAGCGAAAGGCCGCATCTGCCGGAATGCGGATGTTGATGTTGCCTTGCATGGAAGCGAGCGTGTAGTTGCCGTTGGGCAGCAGATCGCCATCGAAGAGGATGTCGCCCATGGTGTTTTCAGCCATCAACATCCCCGTACTAATGTCAGTCAACTCGATATCGCCCTCGGTGCTCACGCGCGCGCGCACCATTTGCCCGCGAATGCCGCGCACGGTGATATCGCCCCGTTTGGTTTCAAGGTCTACGCTGGCTGTTGTCGGGACGAAGATCAAGAAGTTGACGTCGCCGATCTCGCGCCCACGATTCACTTGAACGACGTTGACGACGAACGCGCTTTCGCCTATCTCCGGCACGATGCGGGCCGGAGGCGCTTCGGCGCTGGCTGTGACCTTCACTTCGTTGCGCCCCCAACCTTCAACCACGATGCGCCCCGATAGATTCACCACTTGCACGCGAATGCGCGGCGAGACGGCGAACGTGCGCGCGTAGCGTTGTTGCGCCAAAGCGGCTGGGGCAACGACCACCAAACAAAGCACGGCGACCAACGGTCTACTGAAACCTTTTCGGGCGAACCTTGAATTGATCTTCATCGAAGAAAACTCGGTTCATCACTCCGACATGATTTGCGCGCGTAGAGCACGAATTGCTTTGATGCGCGCGCTGCGCGAAAAGATGGGCTTCACGCTCAAAGCTCGGAAAATTCGCGAAGCAGTTCCATCTTCTCCCGAAGCGCGACGTTGAGCATCTCTTCCGACACCTCATCATGGGGGTTGCGCTCGAGTTCGCGCAAAGAGTTCTGCACCGCCTGATCGATGACCTGCATGTTGCGATCGAACGCTTCGCGCATCTTCGGGTTCCAACGGACGCGCCGTTCGTTGACTCGCTGCTGCCAGTACTCGATCGCCAGTTGTTGTTGGCGCAGATAATCATCGAGCGCGACTGGACGGACGCTTATCGCCTCGCTGCGGGCGCTATCCGCTCTCGACACGGTCACACGCTGCAAAGCGTTAAGCGAAAGCGCCGTCACCAACGAGACCACCACGATGATAGCGGCCATGGCGGCGCTCAGTTGCGGCAAAGATAGTTGCCACTTCTTGTTCAAAAACCGCGTCAGCCAACCGGTCCGATTCGACGTCGGCGTCGTCGCTGTCGCCGTGTGCGCGTTTTCCAGTTGCTGTTGCTCTGCGATCAACCGGTTTCTGATTCGCATCCAGATGCGACGTTCATCGGGAGGGACTAATGGGTAGGCGTGGCAATCGCGCGCCGCAAGGACGATGATCGATAGTTCGTCGTGCACTTGGGCGCAGGCAGCGCACCGTGCGAGATGTTCTTCGACGCTTGCACGCTCGTCGCCAGCGAGCGTGCCGTCAATCAATTCGCTCAGCAAAGCTTGACAGTTCCAGCACTCCATCCTTCAAAACCTCCGGTATGAAGGCAAAGCAGCTTCTCACCGGCAATCTTCATGGGCCTAAATGGCGCCGCAATGGTCTGTTTCCGCTCTTTTCGCGAGATGCTCGTCGCCCAGCAAGACGCCCCGCGCGAGTTACTCGCGCGAGCGGTTTTTGGGCGGATTCTGCTGTCTCAACAACTCGCGCAACCTCATACGCGCCTTGTGTAGTTGCGATTTGCTGGTGCCAACCGAGCAACCCAGCATGCGCGCGATCTCTTCGTGCTCGTGTCCTTCGATGTCGTGGAGCACGAAGACGGTTCGATAACCGGGCGGCAGTTGCGCGATGGCTTTGTCGAGCGCGATCCGATCGACGATCGGCATCGCGTTGGGATTCTCCGTGCCCTTGACGATTTGCACGGGCGTTTCGCCATCTTCGGTCGTCTGTTCCAAGCGCACCCCACGCTTGCGAAAGTGCATCAGCACTTGATTGACCGTCAGACGATGCAACCAAGTAGTGAACGCCGACTCGCCGCGAAAGCTTCCGATCTTGCGGAAGAGCTGAATGAAGACCTCTTGCATCAGGTCTTCGGCCTCGCTCGTGTTGCCCGTCATGCGCAGGCAGAGCGAATAGACGCGCCGATTGTGGCGTTCATAAAGCCGTTCGAACGCTTGCGCATCGCCGCGTGCAGCCCGCTGCGCTAGTTCGAAATCGGATTCTTGCGGCGTTCCCGCTTCGACTTTTTCGGCTTCGGTCACGTGTTCGCTGCCCGCCCCGGCAACAAGGCTTGGAAGACCCTCTGACCCCTCCTAGCGCGCGACGGACAGTACACGCTCAAACGAAGACATCTTCGCTGGCAAAGCCGTTTCTTGCGAACCGACGGCTTTGCGTCAAGCTCCTCCCACGCGCCTTGTGATGCCCTCGGTGATGCGCGTCGTTGCCTTGTCCGCCGTAAGAATTGATCTTTTCGTGCACCGCGCCGACGTTTTCGTGCACGCTCAAGTCCAATAGACACGGTCGAGCGAACGGTAGCCTACGGCCTCGGCGATGTGCGCGGGCCGAATCTCGGTCGTCCCCTCGAGATCGGCGATGGTGCGACTTACCTTCAGTATGCGGTCAATGGCGCGTGCCGATAACCCCAACCGCGCCACAGCATTCTCTAACATCCGCTCGCACTCGGCGTCAATGCGACAGAAGCGACGAATATGTCGCGGTTGCATCTGCGCGTTGGCGAAGATGCCCTCGCCTTGAAAGCGCGCCCGTTGTCTTTCGCGCGCTTGCATGACGCGCGCGCGGATATCGGCTGAACTTTCCGCTGTCGGCCCTTCGCCCGTCAACTCCCTGAACTTCACGGCGGGCACGTCTATGTGAATGTCTATGCGGTCAAGCAACGGGCCGGAGATCCTTCCGACGTAACGTCTGATCTGCAACGGCGTACAGTGGCACTCGCGCGTCGGGTCGTTCCAAAACCCGCAGGGGCAAGGATTCATCGCAGCGACGAGCATGAACGAAGAAGGAAAGGTCAACGACATCGCCGCGCGGCTGATGGTCACCTTCTGATCTTCCAAAGGCTGACGCAGCACCTCCAGAACGCTGCGGTCGAACTCCGGCAGCTCGTCGAGAAAGAGTACGCCGTGATGCGCAAGCGACACTTCGCCAGGACGCGGAACGGCGCCGCCGCCGATCAATCCGGCGTCGCTGATCGTGTGGTGAGGCGAGCGAAAAGGACGCTGCGTGACCAACCCGACGCGCCCCGTTAATCCGGCTACCGAATAGATCTTGGTCAATTCCAACGCCGCCTCGAATTCCAGCGGCGGCAAAATCGTCGGGATGCGCTTGGCGAGCATGGTCTTGCCGGATCCGGGCGGACCGATGAGCAGGATATTGTGCGCGCCCGCGCTCGCCACCTCCAGCGCGCGTTTAGCCGCGTGCTGCCCACGCACTTCGCGAAAATCCACGGCGTACTCATCTCTGTGCGCCATGAGCGCGTGCGGATCAAGGCGCAACGGCGCTGGACGTTGACTCGCTTCGCCGCTTTCGAGCGCCAGCGCCGTCTCGACGGCACGTCGCAGATCCGCTACCGGATAGACGTTGACGCCCGTCACCACGGCCGCTTCAGCAGCATTCTCCTCAGGGACGAGCAAGTGCTCGATGCGCGCTTGGCGCGCGCGCATGGCGATCGGTAGAACGCCGCGTACAGGGCGCACGCGCCCATCAAGGGCCAGTTCGCCCACGGCGAGCACCTTTTCGAGTCCGGTGAGGGCGCCTAGATCGCCGTTTGCTCCAAGGATGCCGAGCGCGATTGGCAAATCGAAACTGGCACCTTCTTTGCGCACGTCGGCGGGGGCGAGATTGACCGTCGTTCGGCTGAAGGGAAAGAAGAAGCCGCTGTTGTTGATCGCGGCGCGAATGCGCTCGCGCGATTCGCGCACGGCTAAGTCCGGCAATCCAACGATGGTCACCGACGCTGTCGCGTCGCTCTCGCCGCGCGACGGGACCAGATCGACTTCCACTTCAACCAAATCAGCATCGATGCCGTATACGGCTGCTGAACGAGTGCAAAAGAGCATGGTGAGGCATTCCCCCAAATTCAGGAGCCGATTTTTCGTCGAAATCAAAGGAGGGGAGACGGAAGCCTTGACGATGTGCTCTTTCCAAATGGATCCTCGCACTTCTGCTCTCATGCGGAACAAAAGCTTTCAACGACGCGCCTCGCACGGCTACTTCGACAAACTTCCGCGCGATGCAAACACCGAGGTCTCGAAGACGTCCAACGAGGCGCTGAAAACGCCAAGGCGCATTTCAATCCCCGAAAACCAGCGGGCGTCCATATGGTTCAAAATTTAAGTGAACGTCGGCGACTTGTTCCGTCTCCGCCCTTGAAAACTCGAAAGCGCGCCATCGCAGGCGGCGCGCTTTCGAAACTTGCACCACAAGCCCATTGCGCGCTTTGCGCGCTACCACCATGAGCAATAGCATGCGGCGCGCTTTCGAAACCTGGACCACGAGGCCTTTCCGCCAACCCGCTAGCGACGACGGCGACGCGGTGCGGCTGAGGACTTAACGCCGCCAGAGGCCGGAACGACGATCTCGCGTCCGGCAGCGAGCGGAGAATTGGCCGCCACGCCGTTCAGGCGCGCCACCTCATCGGCAGAGGCTCCGTAACGAGCTGCAATCTGTGCAACTGTCTCGCCTTGGCGCGCACGTATGCGAACCAAACGCTTGGTCGGAGCGACGTTGCCCGCAGCAGTCGGCCGCGTCATCACGACGTTCTTGACGCTGCCAGCGGGGACGAGGATGCGGCTGCCCGGCTTGATTTCGACGCCTTCGTTGAGCGCCTGTAATTGCGACAGATTGGCTCCTGTGCGCGCAGCGATGGTCGCAAGGTTTTCGCCCGGCGCAACGCGCGCGAACCGAATCGAATTACGTTGGTCTGGCGGAATGCGCTTGAGCAAAGCGACCAAGCTTCGTCCGCGTCCGGGCGGCACACGTACAGCGTAAGATTCGCCTTGCGGCGTCGTGTCACGACGAAGTTCAGGGTTGAGGTCGCGCAGATACTCTAGGCTCGTCTCGGTCGCTTCGGCGATGAAGCGCAAGCTCGTCAGCGGCGGCACGCTCACCGTATCGTAAGAAAGAGGCGGCTCTGGTTTGACGTGCGCAAAGCCATACTTCTCCGGGTTCTTGGCGATCAAGATGGTGGCTAGGATGTTCGGAACGTAGTTGCGTGTCTCTTGGGCGATGTAGGGGTAGATTTGCCAGAAATCGGCCGCTCCCACTCGCGCGATGGCGCGGTCAATGTTGCCCTCGCCCGTGTTGTAAGCGGCCAGCGCCAGTTCCCAATTGCCGCCGTAGCGCTGTGCGAGCCACTTCAAGTAGCGGGCCGAGGCGCGCGTTGCCTTTTCGAAGCTATGACGCTCGTCAACCCATGCCGTCTGCCGCAACCCATAACGCAGACCCGTTCCGGGGACGAACTGCCACAGACCTGAGGCACCAGCCCATGACCGGGCCAGCGGTTGCCAAGCGCTCTCGACCTGCGCGAGCCACGCGAGGTCTTCCGGCACCCCTTCTTCGCGGAAGATGCGACGGGCAAGCTTCATGTAACGCCCCGAACGGCGAAGACCCGCCTCCATGGTCGCGCGCCCGCGCCCCTGATAGTAGTTGATGAACTGCTGAATGAGCGGGTTGATCTTGAAGTTGAAGTTGACTGCGCTTTTAGCGGCCTCTAGCTGGGCAACATCTTCGGGACTGACGTTCTCCTCCTCTGGCGTCAGAGTCAAACGACTCAACTCGTCGAGCGGCGAAGGCTCGAACGTCTGTTGACGGAACCCAATCTGTGGGGAAGCAGCTTGTGCGACCAGGGTTTCGCCGCCCCTTGTCGGCACGCTTTGCGGCACTTCAAGCCGATAAATACGCTCGACCAACTGCAGGTAATAATCGCGCAGCCGCGGGTTGGCACGCACATCGAGGCCGGATTCGAGGATCACGTCAACAGCCTTGTCAAAATCGTCGCGCGCTTGTTCGCGTCGGTTGTCGCGGAGGTTGAGTTCCCCCTGTTTGAACAGGCTCTCGGCCCGCGCGATGATCTGTGACACGCGCGCTTCCTGACGTTCGACCTCGCTTTGTGCGCCGCGCAGTGCCGAGGCCGAAGGCGTCTGCGCCGTCAGCGGGGTGCCCGGAATAAACAGCACACCGAGCAGAAAGATTCGGGGAATCGAGCGGGAGAGGCTACGTGCCATCAGGTCCTCCGTCCACCTCGCAATCGAAGGTTTTCGCGCTGCACCGCTCGAACCGCCCGCCGCGAGACTGATGTCGGGTACAGGGGATCGCCGGTGGCGGTCCGACAGTGGCGCAGCGTACCACACCGCCGTCTGCGAGTCAAACTTCAACATCCATTAAAATAGGTCGAATCGGTGAAATTTTCCACCGAATCAGCCTCGCTGAGGCGATGCTGCTTGCGGCATTTTGGTCGGGCGAGTCGTTCCAGAGGTTGTGGGCTGAAGCTTCTCGCGCAATGCCTCGCGGAAGACTTGTTGCACGCTCTCGACGAAGACAAAGCGCAGGTTGGCGAAAAGCTCTTTCGGGATTTCATCCAGATCGCGCCGGTTCTGCTGCGGCAGGATGACAGTTGACACGCGCGCCCGACGCGCCGCGAGCACCTTCTCCTTGATCCCGCCGACGGGCAAGACGTGGCCGCGCAAGGTGATCTCGCCTGTCATCGCCACGTCGCGTCGCACAGGACGCTGCGCCAAGACCGAAACCATCGCTGTCGCCAGCGTGATGCCCGCCGACGGGCCGTCTTTTGGAATGGCTCCTTCGGGGATGTGAATGTGCAAGTCGTACGTTTTGAAATCCTCTTCCGGAATGCCGAGTTCACGCGCCCGCGCTTTGGCATAAGAGAAGGCTGCCTGCGCCGACTCCTTCATTACGTCGCCGAGCTGTCCGGTCAGCACAAGATCGCCCTTGCCGCGCACGCGCAAAGCCTCGATGAAGAGGACATCGCCGCCGGTGGCCGTCCAAGCCAACCCGGTTGCTACGCCGATGGCATCGCGCCGCAGGATCTCTTCCGGTTGAATCTTGGGCGCGCCGAGAAACTCATGCAGGTTCTTGAGCGACACGCGCACCGTTTCGTCATGGCCTTCGGCGACGCGCCGCGCCACTTTACGACAGATCTTGCCGATTTCGCGCTCCAACTGTCGAAGTCCGGCCTCTTGCGTGTACTGATTGATGATGGCTGCTAACGCTCGACGAGAAATCTGCAAGTGTCGCGGCGTGATGCCGTTCTCCTCCATTTGCTTGGGCAGAAGATGGCGCCGCGCGATCTCGAGCTTCTCCTCTTCCGTGTAACCCGATAGCTGGATGACCTCCATGCGATCGCGCAAAGCCGGCTGGATCGTGTCGAGGACGTTGGCCGTCGTCATGAAGATCACGTTCGACAGGTCAAACGGGACGCCCAGATAGTTGTCGCGGAAGCTGTTGTTCTGCTCCGGATCGAGCACCTCGAGAAGCGCCGAACTCGGATCGCCGCGAAAATCCGCCCCAACCTTGTCGATCTCGTCAAGCATGATGAGCGGGTTGTTCGTGCCTGCTTGCTGCAGAGCTTGGATGATGCGCCCCGGCATGGCGCCCACATAAGTGCGCCGGTGGCCGCGAATCTCCGCTTCGTCGTGGACGCCGCCCAAACTCAACCGGACGAACTTACGGTCAAGCGCGCGCGCAATCGAACGGCCCAAACTGGTCTTGCCGACGCCCGGCGGACCAACTAAACAAAGGATCGGCCCTTTCGGCTTCTCCTTGAGTTTGCGCACGGCCAGCGCTTCGAGGATGCGTTCTTTGACCTTCTCTAAGCCGTAATGATCTTCATCGAGGATGCGCGCCGCTTTTGTTAGATCGAGGTTGTCCGTGGAAGACCGCGACCACGGCAGATCCACCATGATCTCCAACCAATTGCGCAACGTCGCCGTTTCTGCGGCGTCCGGATGCATTCGTTCGAGTTTTTTGAGTTGCCGCAAGACCTCTTCTTCGGCCTGCGGCGGCATGCCTGCAGCGGCGATCTTGCGCTGAAACTGCGCGATCTCTTCGGCCAGCTCGTTGCCTTCGCCGAGTTCGGCCTGAATCGCCTTGAGTTGCTGCCGGAGGAAGAACTCGCGCTGCGAACGGTCGATGTCGGCGCGAGCTTGCGTGTTGATCTCCTGCTGCACCGTGAGCACTTCGATTTCGCGGTTGAGCAGCTCGTTGATGCGTCGCAGTCGGTCCACCGGATCGATGATGTCGAGCACGGACTGGGCGTCCTCAACGCGCAATTCCAAGTTCGATGCCGCAAGATCGGCCAGTCGCCCGGCGTCGTCCAGGTTGGCGGCGATTGCCATCACCTCAGGCGAGATGTTCTTTCCGAGGTTGGCGGCCTTCTCCAACAGCGCGCGCACGTTGCGGATCAGCGCTTCGACCTCGAGCGACTCTGCCGGCACGGGCAGCTCGCGCAACACGGCGAGATGGGCGCTTAAAAACCCGTTCGTTTCGCTCACTTCCACGACGCGCGCGCGCGCCAGTCCCTGTACCAAAATGCGCGTGCGCCCGTCGGGGAGTTTCAACATGCGCATGACGACGGCGACCGTTCCCGTCGCGTATAGATCTTCGGCCGTCGGCTCTTCCTTGTCGAGATCCTTTTGCGAAAGAAGCAGGATCAAACGGTTCTCGCCGAGCGCTTGATCCACGGCGCGAATGGACCGCTCGCGCGAGACGAAAAGCGGCACAATCATAAACGGGTAGATGACGATGTCGCGCAGCGGCAGGATCGGCAGCACGTCCGGTATCTGCGGGTGCTCGCCAGCGTCGCCGCTTCCCGTTTCCAGTCCCGTGATCTGAGAGTTGAGGTCGTCCATGGGGTTCAATTGGCACGCTTGCCGAAAATCGTTGGCACTTCGGTACCCTTAATCAAGGTCGTCCTTCCAGTTCGATTCGCACGACACGAGCTTCGAAATTCAAGGGTGAGATTATCGCTCATCGTCGAGCAAAAGAGAAATCATCTGCCGCTCAAAACGCAAAGCGCTCCATCCTCGCCATTATGAACCGAAAAAAGCTGGTCGAGCCTCTGCGTCCGAACTAACCGACGGCACCGGAACGCGTCGCTCGCTCGATCTTCAAAAAAGCTGGTAAAGAGCAAGCCGAGGCCGATCCGTCGCCCGTCGTCTGCGCCAGCGCGGTCTCTTTTGAGCGCCCCTTCGGAGCGCTTGGAAACGAAATAACAGGCGCCTGCTCGAATGCAACTGCCGTCTTCAGTTAGACGGCGCGCCGAAGCGCGCTGCTCGTATCCGCCGTCAAGAGGCGCGACGTGAAGAAGCGCGCTCGTTGCGCGAACGGACGAGGTTCTTCAGTTCGTGCATGAACTCCGACACGTCCTGGAACTCCAAGTAGACTGAAGCGAACCGCACATAGGCGACCTTATCCAGCTCCTTCAAACGGCGCATGATCATCTCGCCGATCTTGGAGGTCGGGCGCTCGCGTTCGGGCGACTCTTGCACGTACTTCTCGACGGCGTTGACGATCGCCTCCAACTTCGCCGCAGGGATGGGGCGCTTTTCGCACGCGCGTAAAAGTCCGGCCATAACCTTGTTTCGGTCGAACGGCTCACGTCGCCCATCCTTTTTGATGACCATGTACGGTATCTCGTCGATACGTTCGTAGGAGGTGAATCGGCGCTCGCAACGCAAACATTCGCGCCGCCGCCGGATCAAGTCGCCTTCGCGCGACTCGCGCGAATCAACCACCTTATCTTCCAAATGACCACAAAACGGGCATTTCATCTCTTTGCAACCCTCCTCGTTGCGAGCAGGATGTGATTCGGCTGCTCGCCGAACCGCTGCGCCACGGCTTCGTGTTTGGACGCTTACGCAAGCGAACATCGAACCTAAACCTTACCTCTCGACAAGCGCGCTCGATTCGCGTTCCGCTTCTTCGGCTTCGCGCGCGGCCTCGTCCCACAACCGCACGAGATCCAGCCCGCTTCGTAAGAAGAAGTAGAGGCCGAAGAAGAGGGCTGGACCGAAAAGCACCAGATGCATGACGATGGCAACGGCCGCGGACTGTTCGCGGCCCACGCCGAGAAAGATCAGCCCGGCGGCGGTGGCGGCGTGAAAAGCGCCAGCAGCCCCGCCTGGCGTCGGCACCAACGAACCAACAAGCGCCCATCCCATAACGAAGATCGTCTCGCCGATGCCAAAAGGGAGACCGAAAGCGCGTAGCACCAGCAGATCCGCCGCTGCAATGGCCGCCCAAAGCAGCGCCGTCCAACCAACAGTGATCGCTAGTGCACGCCCGTCGACAAGCACGCTCAAGGCGCGCGCTGACTGCTCAATGAAGCGCACGCCGAATCCCACCGTGCGTTGTGCCCAGCGCGGCCAACCGCCGCTCGCCCGCTTCGCGACGCGAACGATGCGCCCAGCAGAGAAACGGAAAAGAATCAAGGTGCCGATCCCGATCACAGCACCAGCAAAGAGCACCGCGCCAGCAAAATGCACTTGCGCCAATCTTTGCGCGGACGCAACGGACGGCGCGAACCAGAGCAAGTTGGCGGCAAACATCAACACGATAGCCGCCATGTCGTAGATTCGCTCAAGGCCGATGGTGACGAAAGAGGCCGTTGGCGAAACGCGTCGGTCACGAAACGAAAGAAAAGTCGGTCGCAGGATCTCGCCCGTACGCCCGATCGCGAAGATCGCGCCGAAACCAACGGTGGTCGCGGCGAACAGATCAGCAAATCTGGCCGCTGCCAGCGGCGTCAACAGCGCACGCCAGCGAAAGGACCGGATAACGTAGGTCGAACAAACCAACCCGACGGCGACGGCGACCAGTCGCCAATCGGTCGCGCGCAAAGCCCCGCGCACCATGCCCCAGTCAAGCCCGCGTCCGAACCACCAGAGGACGATCAAGGCCAATACGCTCAAGCCGACCAACTGCCACTTCCGACGCACGAATCGCTTCCTTCCGCGGGCTTGACGGGCGCCCACCACAACATCTTGTGTCGCCCAATCAGGCTACTACAAATTGCGCGGCGCGCGCAAGAAGCCCGGCAAAAGCTCGTCGGCGCGTCAATTTGGGCCGAAGACCCACTTTGCCCGAAAGCTAACGGCGCGCGCTGGAGAATCGGCAAGTGGTCGTTTGCCCGAAAGCTAATGAGGCGCGCGCCGCCTCTGATGCTGCGCACCAGCGCGAAACGGGTCAAACGCCCTAAGCCATTGAGCATGCCGAGAGACGAGCCATGCAGCTCATCGCCTCTGCGAGGGAGCAAAACCTTTTTCCTTCTTGCGCCCGTCGCTATCTTCTCGGAGACCAATGCTCCGCTGCCAGCGCGCGGCGGAACTTTTTCTCCGGCTTGGACGTAAAGCTGGGATGTGAGAGGATTTTTCGCCGGTTGACGGGACCCATCCGGCGAAGCGAGGCTTGAAGAAGTGGGGGCGACCAAAGTCTTGGCTACCGGCGAAGGAGCCGAATTAGCGAGGCGCGCGCGCGCTGGCGATGGCGCGGCATGGGAAGAGATCGTCGCAACCTACTCGCGGCGCATATACAACCTTGCCTACCGTTTCACAGGGCGCGTCGAAGCAGCGGAAGACTTGACGCAAGAGGTTTTCGTACGCCTTTACCGTTCGCTCGATCAGTACGACCCGCGTCAAGGCGATCTGCAGAACTGGTTGATGAGGCTGGCGCGCAATCTGATCATCGACGACTACCGTCGACGCGAGCGCACGCCGCAGGAGACGCACGCAGAGGACATCGAGGCACACGCCTACCACTTGCGCGCAGCGGAGGCGTCGCCGCAAACCGAAGTCGAACGCCACGAGCTGAGCGCGCAGGTGCAAGCGGCGATCAACCGTTTGCCGCCCGATTTGCGAGTGTGCGTCATCTTGCGCGACATCGAGGAGTTGAGTTACCAAGAGATCGTTGATCTACTGAAGATACCGGAGGGCACCGTCAAGTCGAGAATCAACCGCGGGCGCATTGAACTAGCGCGCATCCTGCGCCGCATGCGCGTCATCGGCGTTGATGCGCTATGAGCAGAAGCAAGGGGAGAAGAAAGAGGTTTTCCAAAATGTTGTGCGAGCGATTTCGAGAGAAGCTGACGGACTACCTAGAAGGCGCATTGTCGCCAAGCGAAGATCGCGCGATGGGCGAACATGCGCTGGTGTGTCCGGTTTGCCACGAACTTCTCAACGAAGTGCGCAACGCGATTCGCGCCTGCCGCGAACTGCCGCTTGCTGCACCCGCGCCGGGGCTGGAAGCGCGTATCATCGCGCATACGACGCCGGAGCGCGAGATGACCTGTGCGGAATTTGAGGAGCATCTGACTGACTACCTCGACGGTTTTCTCCCCGCCCCGCTCTTCCATCGTTGGGAGCGCCACGCCATGCTCTGCCCGCGTTGTACGGATCTGCCGGGCGATGTGGTGCGCGCCATCGGGGCATGCTACGCCTCGCTGGCCGAAGAGCTTCCAGTGCCAGTTGGGCTTCACGAGCGCATCCTCCAAGCGACGCTTGGAACGACCGAGGCGCGCCACGTGCGCGCGCCGCTTTGGGCACGTTTGCTGGCGTGGATCGCGTTGCACCTACAAGCGTTGCGCCTCGCTACGCTGTCGCCACAATTTGCAACCATGGCGATGGTCCTGCTGGTCGCAGTGCTCGTCGGTTCGACGATCTCTAGAGATGGGACCATCAGCGGTCTCTACCGCACGAGTTGGCGCTTGGCGGCGCAGACCTATGCGCGCGGAGCCAATACGGCGGCGCGCAGCGCGCGCACCGAAGAGCTACGCAAAGTCACGGAGGCGATCATCGGCGACGAAGAGAGATGATCGCGTTGCAACCAAAGCCATGAGACCCGAACGTTGCGCTTTTCACCCGAACAATCACGCGCACGCGCGCTGTCGCTGCTGCGCGCGCCCGCTCTGCCCGTCGTGCGACCATCGCGTGCGCGGGTTCCCCTACTGCCAAGACTGCATCGTCGCGGGCGTCGAACTCCTTGAACAACAAAGGCAAGGGCCGCGACTTACCTACGCCAAAGGATCGCCGCTTGGTGCGCTCTTGCTTTCGCTGCTCGTGCCCGGATTGGGCGCAGCCTACAACGGACAACCGACCAAGGCGCTGGTCCACTTTGCGACCTTTGCCGGTCTTTTCCAACTGTCGGTCATGACCGATGCACCGATCTTCGTCTTCAGCGGCATTGGCGCGTGGCTCTATGCCGCCATCGACGCCTACAAAACGGCCAAACTGATTCGCGCTGGATTCATGCCGGATGCGGAAGCGGATGCGATCGCACGTCATCTGACCTCGCATCCAGCGACGTGGGGAGCGTTGCTCCTCTGCCTCGGAGCAACGTTGTTGCTGCGGTCGCTCTTCGGAGTGGCGCTACGTTTGGACGTTCTGTTGCCGCTGGCGCTCGTCCTCTTCGGCACCTACCTGATCCTCGAGCAACGGCGGCGCAAAGGGCCACGCCGCCCTTCGTTTGAAACGCCGCCGCCATCGGTAGTAGAGGATCACACCTTGCGGCTTGACCGCGACCTGCCGCAGACGATGAGTCGCCGTCGCTGACCCAAAACGCCGCCGACTACACGTGCGGTCGGCGCTCTGCTATTATTAACTGTAAAGCGACGCCGTTTCGGCGGGAAGGAGAGGTTGAAGATGACGGGTTTTTTGAAGATTGCGGGACGATTGGGCGGCCTTTTGGCATTGATCCTGTTGATCGTCGCGCTGCTCAAACAATTGATCGCGCTCGTCGGCACGCTCATCTTTCTCATCAGGTTCGCCATCATCGCCGCTTTCGTCGGACTGATGGTGCTCATCGTGCTTGCAACATTGCGCGAAAGGCAACGGCGCCGTCGCCGTGAGGCCGAAGAACTCTGAAATCCTCGCGCTGGACCGACACCGCACAATGCCGATCCAGCGCGAGCGACCGAACCGGACGCACGTCCGCGGTCGAATCGCGCGTCGAGCTTGCGCCACACTGGTCCAACGAGAACCGCTCGAAACAACACGGCACAAGCCCAAGCACGAACGACCTAGCGCCAAACCGGTCCGGTGAGACATCCTTCTCGTGAGTGAGGCTCCCCCCCCTTCAGCCATGCGTTTTTGCGCGCATGGGGATTGCTCCCCACAAAAGCGGCTCTCGTCTTCAGGCGCGCGTGCCCGATCCAGCTCTAGAGCTTGATCAAGCTGTATCGCACGCTTTCATTTTGATGTCTGCCGCTTGAAACGCAGTTGGTGAGATGGCGGGAATGGGGCGTGAAACGGAATGAACGGGTTGCGCCCTATACACCATCGCGGCAGGGGCTTGATGGCGCTTTCCGTTAAACTCGCTTCGCTCGGAAACGCATCTCGTGCTGATCCCTGCGAATCTGCACGCGTCCATCAAACTCAGACGAGCCACAGAGCAGCTTCGATCCGGCGCTGCTTGCGCCACCATCCGCGCACATGCATTTCACCAAACCGATAGCAGCTTGACCGCAGCGCACGCATCATTCTGACGGCGACACCTACCTTCGACATCCGACCTCAATCGGCGGCACGCGAAACCGAAATCCCCCCTTGACAGCGAAGTTTTTTTTCGCATAGTATGCGCGCTCGCTTCCAGACGAAGCGAGAGAAGTTCGAACGTCTTTGCCGCACTGTTTTAAACCAGAGCGAATGAAGCGATGGTTTGTGTAGAGGGTAGGAGTCTGTGCGCTTTTTGACCGAGCATCGCACACTGCGCACGGATAACGACTTTGGGTGCTTCTCCGACCGAAGACGTTCGGTGGCACGCTCGGCCAACGTCTGCGCACGGTTGGAACTTTCCGGCGTCGATTGTGCGCCGCGCAAACAAAATACCTGAGAAGTAGTAGGAGGATCGTCCGCTATGCCGAGAATGACTGGCAAAGTCAAATGGTTCAACAACGCGAAGGGGTACGGCTTCATCGAGCAGCCCGGCTCTTCCGATATCTTCGTGCACTACAGCGCGATTCAAGGCGATGGGTTCAAGACCTTGGAACAAGGTCAGACGGTGGAGTTTGAAGTGACTCAAGGACCCAAAGGGCCGCAGGCAGAAAACGTCGTGAAGCTGTAAAGGCAGCCCGGTTTTCTGTTGAAAAGATCGGCCCACCTGCCCCGGCGTCTCCTTCAAAGAGAGGGAGGCGCCGCTTTCGTCTGCTGACAACGGTGCCGTTCGCGCAATACGCGAGCGATCTCGGTCCGCGCCTAGAAGCGCCCAAGTCGTCGGTCCTGTTGAGCAGCGGATCGTCGCACAAAACGCTTCTTCGGAACGAGCGCCACTGAACGATTTCGATCAAAAGCGCTCGCACAAATGGCGAGACGGCGAGGGCGTTATGCGCTGCTTCAGAAGGTTACAACCGAAAAGACCGTTTAGCCTCGATTTGCTGACTTGAAAGAACAAAAGCGTTTTTACGCCCAAGCGATCGGTGAATCACGTTCGAGTTCGATCACGCGGCCACTTCCATCACGACTCGCTCAAACGAAAAGCCTAAATTTGACGCAAAGTCAAACAGTCACGCGGCCACTTCCATCATGACTCGCTTTTGCCTCCGCGTTTTCGGGCGAGGCAAGGATTGAAACGATGCGTTGACGGAAGGCACCAGGCGCTTGCTTTTGATCCTACCTTTTCGGACGAGGCGAGATCCCTTCTTCTCGCTCTTGCAAGGCGCGTCGCCATTGCTCGCGAAAAGCTGTGTAGCGTGCGACCAACGAATTGTAGCGGTAGCGCTGCGCGAAGCTGAGCGTGCGATCATCGCCGAGTCGTTTGATGGCCGTTTCCACTCTGTTCTTGGTATCGTAAGGCGGACGCTTGGCAGCACCGTTGAAGAAAATATCGAACTCGATCTTAAGCCGCCGAATCTCTTCTTCGAGCCGTCCGAGTTGTTCATCGATGGGCGGACGCGCATCGCGACGCGGCTCTTCCTGTTTCGGCGGCGAAGTTCTGCCTCTTCGACCCAAACTCACAAACGCTCCTTTCCGAGCAGACGCCCCGTCAAGGCGGCTGCTCAAAGGAGGAGTCTAGAGAGCGCGCGCAGCTCCTGTCAACATCCATCTCTTGCCCAAAACAGAGGGGCAGCCGATAAACAGATCACCAGGCGTCAAACTCGCTCTTGCACGCCGCGCGTTAATCTTCGATCATAGAGCGCAATGGAGGAGAACAGCAAAGCAAAATCGGTTTTGCGTGCGCTTCCGTCCGTTGATGCGCTGCGACGTGCTTGCCAAGTCGAAGGTATAGGCGCGAACCGTTTGACAAAGCTGGCGCGCGATATCATCAGCGAACTGCGCAATGAACTGCTGGCACGCGATGATCATCCCGCTGATAAAGAGTTCTTGCTAGCCGAGGCGGCAACTAGATTGCATGAACGTATAGCGCACGAACGGCGTTCCTCGTTGCAAAGAGGCGTGATCAATGCGACGGGCGTCGTGCTGCACACGAATTTGGGACGCGCGCCGCTCAGCGCCAAAGCGATCGAGGCCGTCGGAAGCGCGGCGCGCTACTGCGCTCTCGAATTCGACTTGGAGGCGGGCGCGCGAGGGCGTCGCGGCGCGCGCGTCGAGAAATTGCTCGCGGAACTCACCGGGGCCGAGGCGGCGCTCGTCGTCAACAACTGCGCTGCCGCCACGCTGCTCGTGCTGACGGCGCTGGCACGCGGCGGCGAAGCGATCATCTCGCGCGGCGAGTTGGTTGAAATCGGGGGAGACTTCCGCATTCCCGATGTCATGGCCCAGTCAGGTGTCACCATGATCGAAGTCGGAACCACCAACCGCACGCGCTTGAGCGACTACGAACGCGCCATCAACGAGCGGACGCGCCTGATCCTGCGCGTACATCAATCGAACTACCGCATCATAGGTTTCACGCAAACGCCAACGCTCGACGAATTGGCAACGCTCGCGCATGCGCGCGCCCTCCCCTTGTATGAAGACGCCGGGTCCGGCGCGCTCGTAGACCTAAGCCCTCACGGCATCAAAGGTGAACCCATCATCGGCGAGTCCATCGCCAGCGGCGCAGACGTCGTCTCGTTCAGCGGTGATAAACTCCTCGGCGCTTCACAAGCCGGAATCATCGTCGGGCGCCGCGAACTGATCGGGATCATCGGCAAACACCCGCTCTACCGCGCGTTGCGCGTCGACAAACTGACGTTCGCCGCGCTCGAGGCGACGCTCGAAGCCTACGCGCACGACGCGCACTTCAATGAAATCCCAACCCTGCGCATGATCGCGATGCGGTCTGAAACGCTCAAACGGCGCGCGCGTTCTCTCGCCGAGCGCATCGCGCGCTCCGAATTGCATGTGGAAGTCATCCCCGGACAATCCGCCGTCGGGGGTGGAGCCGCTCCCACCGCACACCTGCCAACGGCGCTCCTCGCGCTGCGGCACGAACGTTTGTCCGCCACAGAGATCGAACGACGCCTGCGCCTGAACGACCCACCCATCATCGCGCGCATCGCCGATGACCGCGTCTTGCTCGATTTGCGCACAATCGCCCCGGAAGAAGAGAACGCCGTGCTCGCTGCGCTTGAAAAGCTCTGAAAACTCGCGCGCCAGTTTGCAAAGCCGCGGCGAAAACAGCGCCGACGGTCTGACGTCGAACTTAAAGCTACTCGAGCAAGCCGTAAAAGCGTCATGATGCGTCCGATCGAGCCGATACGGAATCTAAATCTGAGAAACGGCAAAGCGCGCGGCTATGCGCAATGAACCGTGCGGACTTGGCCTCTAAAAAAACGGCTTGCGTTAAATGCTGTTAGATATTGTATAATCATACGGGCGCTGTGGTAGCGTCCACCAGCCGTTTCGAATCTCCCTGCCGTTCTTTTGCATCTCAGATGGAAACCAACGTTCGAACGACCGTTCTCTCCTTGATATTAGCTCTCTGTTCAGGAGGGCTCGTCGCCGCCTTGTGGAGCGCGGGGCTGTTTGCTCCGCTGCAAGCCGCCTTTCTCGTCGGCGAGACGGCGAGCGTTGCCGCACCTGCGTGGGCCGTCGTCATGCTGATCGCAGCAGCCAGCGCAGGGGGCGGTTTTGCCGTCGAGCGCATGGGCGGAAGGCGCGCCTTTGCGCTCGTTTGTGCTTCTTTGCTCGTTCTGTGTGCTTTAAGTTTCTTGCTTTCTGCGACGCTCGCCTTGGACATCGCTTTTGCGCCCTGCGCATTGGCCTCGCTGGCTGGGGCGACGGCGGCGCAATTGCGGCGGCTATGGTCGCTCGACGCGCGTCTGACGCACGCTGTAGAGCACCGCGTGTTCGCTTGTGACCAACGGTTCTCCAAAAGCGATAACGAGCGAGTGGATGCTGGTCTGCAAATCCTCGGCCTGATGTTCAAACTCGAAGAAGCAGTCATCTTCGGATTGGACCGCGCCGGGGTGCTTCATCCGATGGCGCGCAAGCGCACGACCAATGGCAACGGGGCGGACGCTGCACCTTTGCAAACTTGGCGGCAGGGCGTCGCTTTGTGCGAACGCGCGCTCGCCGCTTGCGCGATGCAACTTGCTGGAGACGCGGGGAGAAGGGTCGTCGCGCTCCCGTTGGTCCACGAAGGGCAGAAGGCGGGCGCACTGCTGCTGAGACTCGGCGAGGAACTAGAGGAAGAAGACAAGCCATTGCTCGATGTTTTCGCTGCGCAGATCGCGCGCAGTTTCCAACGCGCCCGTGCCCGCGAGCCATTAGCAGGACGCCCGCTGCCCGCACTCGTCTCGGCCCGTCGGGCCAGCAAAAGGTTGGAGGGGTTCGCCGCGGTGGCCGGCATGTTGGATGAGCAGGGCTTCGCTGCCGCCGCACTAATCGAATTGAAAGATGGCTGCGCCGTCGCCTACCTCGATGGCACGATCGCAGCCATTAACCGCCCGATGCTCGAAAGCGCCGGTTTGACGGAAGAAGAAGCGCCGCAGATCGATCTGTTCGCTCTGCTCGACCGTTTTCGTGCTGGAGTCTTCGATGAACCGAGCATTGCCGTCCGGCGCGTCCTTCAATCGGGCGAGGCATACGAACGCGAGATATACTATCCGGAGAAAGACCGCACGCTGCTCCTTCGCCTCTCGTTGCTCAGGAGCGGCGGCGCAGCCATCGGTCTTCTCTTCTCCGTGCGCGACGTCACGCGGCTCAAGGAGTATGAGAAATTACGCAGCGACATGATCTCTTTGATGTCGCACGAACTGCGCACGCCGATCACTAGCATCAACGGATTCGCCGAGCTTTTGGCGCTTGACGAATCGTTGTCGGCAGAGGCGCGTGAATACGCTACCATCGTCCACCAAGAATCGCAGCGCCTTTCGCGCATGATCGACACCTTCTTGTCGATGACGCGGCTTGAAGCCTCCGACCGCCAAGAGGTGCGCAAAGTTCCGCTGCGACTCGATGAGGTGGTGCGTGAGACGGTCGCCAACTTCCAACGAACGGCCAGAAAGAAACGCATTCGGCTGATCGAGCGAACCAACGGCAAACTCCCGCCCGTGGCCGCCGATCGCGGGTTGATCATGCAAGCGGTCGCCAATTTGGTCGATAACGCCATCCGTTACAGTCCCGAAAGGACCACCGTGACGGTGGCGACGGCGTTGGAAGCCGATGCGGTGCGCGTCATCGTCGAAGATCAAGGCTACGGCATTCCGGCTGAAGAGCAGGATCGCGTCTGGGAGAAATTCTATCGCGTCGCGCGCGACGGGCAGGAGAAGGATGAAGAGTCAACCGGCTTGGGACTCGCTTTTGTGCGCGAAGTAGTCGAACAACACGGTGGGCAAGTTGCCCTCGAATCGGAGCCGGGACGCGGTTCGATCTTTAGCTTCACGCTGCCTAGATTGTAGGGATTCATCATCGCTGAAGAAGCGGCTCTGAACCGCGTTGATCCTCGTGACAAGCTTCGTCGTCGAAGCTCATCCCTGCAGGCGTAATCCTCTATGAGCGCGACGGTGGCATCGGTTCCATCTTCGCGCAAGCTAGGGCTTGCTCGTGAACAACACGTCTTTCTCGAGGTCACCTTCAAGCGGTGTGCGGCTTGGACAAGATCTCCAGATGGGGCAGCGAGCGGCTGCCTGATCATCCACGATATGCAGCGCGAACTCGTCAAAGCGCCGACGCAAAAGCGCAAGCGCGTCGAAGCATCTTCAAGCGATGTGCAGCGTGAACCCGAGACGGCTGCGCTTGCGCCGGAAGGGCGGGCCTTCCCTCAGCGGGGTTGAAAGCTACGGGCGATGACATCCGTTTGGTTGCGTATGCGTTGCAGACGATCGCGCATGCCGGTGAAATGAAGCACATAGATCGTCCGTGGATTCGCCTGTAGGTAGTAGATGATGCCAGCCATGGGCCGCCCGCCGTTGGTGAATTCGTAGGAGACGACCACGCCGTTCAAACGTCCAGCGAAACGCTCTTCGCGCCCTTCGACGAAGCCGGGTCTGAAGCGCAGGTTCTGTTCGCGGTCGCGCCGCGCCAGCTCTGACGGCGTCATTCCGGCATCGACGATCTCCTTGCGAATGCGCAAGAACCCATCGTTTCGATCACCGTAGATGTACTCTTCTGAAGACAAACCGCCTTCGACGCGCGGCACGGGGCGCCACATCGGCGAAGGGAACTCAATCGTGTACTCAGCTTCTTGCGCTCGAACCGACCAGCCAAACGAGAGAAGACCGAAAATCAGAACGACCAACAGAGATTTCAACGACCGCATAAACATCTCCGCTCCTTGCACCCGCTTATCATACCGCATCGAGGCTCGGCGAAGCCAGATGTTAGAGTGCCGCTTGTTCCAGCGTCGGCATGCTAGCGCAACACCTCGCGGGAATAGTTCGGCGAAGCCGGATGTCAGGGTGCAGCTTGTTCCAGCGCGGCGCGCTGCGCGGTCAGCAATTGCTCGATGCCGCGCTGAGCGAGAGCGATGAGCATCTCCAGTTCGGCGCGCGTAAACGGCGTGTGCTCAGCCGTGCCCTGCAGCTCGACGAAGCGCCCGTCACCCGTGCAAACGATGTTCATGTCCACCTCGGCGCGCGAATCTTCGTCGTACTTCAAATCGAGCAGCGGCGTGCCTTCCACGATACCGACGCTGACGGCAGCGACTTCGCCGATCACGGGCGAGCGCGCGAGCGTCCCGCGATTGACCAATCGGCGGCAAGCGAGCGCGAAAGCGACGTAGGCGCCGGTGATCGATGCGGTGCGCGTCCCGCCATCAGCCTGCAGCACATCGCAGTCGAGCGTGATGGTCCGCTCGCCGAGCGCGTTTAAATCGGCCACGGCGCGCAACGCCCGTCCGATCAACCGTTGGATCTCCTGCGTGCGTCCCGAAGGTCCGCTGCGACTCGTTTCGCGCGGCGTCCGTTGCTGCGTCGCACGCGGCAACATGGCGTACTCGGCTGTCACCCAACCTTGTCCCGTGCCGCGCAAGAAGGGCGGTACGCGCTCCTCGAAAGAGGCCGTGCAGATAACGCGCGTCTGCCCTATCTCGATCAACGCCGATCCCTCAGCATAGGGCATGAAATCGGGCGTGATGCGAATCGGGCGAAGCTCATCTGCCTGACGACCGTCGGTGCGAGTGAAAGACATCTCTCGTGACCTCTGTGCTGAGCTTTTCGAAGAACTTGCGCGCCGGCGAACGACCCGCAGGTCTTTGAACGCGCATGCTTGATCGCGGGCGCAAAGCCACGGGCGGCGAGGGGACCCCCAACCGTAGACGAACCGCATGGCCATTCGGTTACCGAAATCTCACTCCCATCGTCCCCGGAAGCTGCCTGCTGGTTCATCTTTTTCACCGCGCGCTTTTGCGCGCCATTGAGACGACCAACGCCAAACCTTCAACGGAAAAGAGCTGCTCTTCAAACCGCGTCGCGCGGACCGAGCGCCTTCAGCTTTCGATCCTTTCCTCGAGAAGCCCCCGAAACTTCCGAGCGGCGGCGCCATGACGCTCGCTTCTCGTTCGCGCTGCTACAACGGTTCGATGACCTGTGTTTTAGCCGGGCCAGCACGCTCGATCTACGTTTGCACAAACATCGGAAGACCGTGCGCGGCGAAAAGATCGGTGCGACCAATGAAGTTCGATCTACGCTTGCGCTGTCACATGCCGAGAGCCGGTACGAGAAAGCGTGCGAGCCGTTCGCCTTCGGTCCGCGTCCTTCCGAAGAAGCGACCGCGCAGATAGCCTGTCAATTGGCGATCATTGACTTCGAGCCACGCTTTTCCGAAAAAGCGACTGGGCATCAGATCTCCACCGCTTCCAGCACCGTCGGCGCTTGCCCCAAAAACCTTTCGGCGACGCGCGCGAAGCGTTCCGCTGCGTCCGTTACATAGAAGTGGTCCAGATCGTCGCCCAATCGCCGTTCGCGCTCGTCGCGTTTGACGCGGGCCGAAAGCGATCGTTCTTCCAACAACTGCGCTACCTCTTCGGCTACTGCCTCGCCTGACTCGATTAACTTAATACCCTCGCCAACCGCTTGCTGAATCGTTCGCCGCAGGATCGGATAGTGTGTGCATCCGAGCACGAGCACGTCGATGCCCGAGTCTCTCAAGTCTTCTAAATACTCCTCGGCGACCAATCGGGCGACCGTTGTATCAGCCCACCCTTCCTCGGCCAACGGGACGAAGAGCGGACACGATCGCTCGATCACGTGCGCATCCGGCGCCAAGTGCGCGATGGTCGTCGCATACGCCCGGCTTCGGACCGTCGCTTCGGTGGCAATGACGCCAATGCGTCGCCTTCGACTGCGAGCCACAGCAAGACGCGCTCCCGGTTCGATCACGCCGACAACCGGGATGCTTACAGCGCGCCGCACGGCAGGCAGCGCCAGCGCCGAAGCCGTGTTGCACGCGACGACGAGCAGCTTCGTTCCGTGGCGCGCAAGAAACCGTGCGTTCTCCACGGCGTAACGCTCCACCGTCGTCAGCGATTTCGTTCCGTAGGGGACGCGCGCCGTATCGCCCAAATAGACGAAGCGCTCGTTGGGCAGTCGCTCGTGCAGCGCGCGATAGACGGTTAAGCCGCCAACGCCGCTATCGAAAATGCCGATCGGTAGATCTCTTTCCATCACGCAAAGAAAGGAATCGCTTTAGCACGTTTCGGCCCGCGCGATCAAGCGCCCCGGAGCGCAAACCGAAAGGCGCCCCGCTTCTGTCACAACTGGCTCGCCTCATGCGAGACCAGAACTATTCTCTTCTCCGTCGTCGGAGCGGTTTGCTCGCTTGCCCGCCGCCGCGACGAGTTGTGTTAGACTTGCCTTGTATGGCGGAGAGGATCTACCGCGACCCGTTGCACAACATCATCCGCCTGCGCACGGATTCGAGCGAAGGCCGCTTGATGGTGCGGCTGATCGACTCATTCGAGTTCCAACGCCTCCGCCGCATCAAGCAACTCGGTCTTGCGCTCTACACCTACCAAGGGGCCGAACATTCGCGCTTCGCCCACTCGCTCGGGGTGCTTCACTTGATGACGCGCATTCTCGATCGCCTCCAAGAGACACATCACATCAACGAAGAGGATCGCACGGCAGCGCGCGCGGCAGCCCTTTTGCACGACATCGGACACGGTCCCTTTTCACACGTCATGGAGAAGGTGCTCGGCTTCCATCACGAGGATTTGACCGTGCAAGCGATTCGCAGCGATGAAACCGAAGTCGGCCAGATCCTTCGTGCTTATCAGGCAGAGCTTCCCGACCGCGTCGCAGCGATCATTGAAGGCGATTTCAAACCGGCTTTCATCGCGCAACTCGTCTCTTCACAGCTCGACGTCGATCGGATGGACTACTTGTTGCGCGATTCCTTGATGACCGGCGCGAAATACGGCATCTACGATCTCGAATGGATCATCAAGGCGCTCGCCGTTGACGCGGAAAACGATCGCATATACGTAGCAGCACGCGGCCTCTACGCCGTCGAAGAGTATTTGCAAGCGCGCTACTACATGTTTCGTCAAGTCTACTATCACCGCACGCTGCGCTCAGCCGAGGTGGTGCTGCGCGCGACGTTGGAACGCGCTCTCGAACTGACGGCGCAAGGCACGGAAGTTTGGTGCGCGCCCGACACGGCATTCGCCAAGCGTTTGCGCGGTGAGCCGCTCTCTTTGAGCGACCATCTGGAGATGGATGATTCCGACCTCCTCTTCCACATCAAACAGTGGCAGCGCGCCTCCGACCCCATCTTGCGCGACCTGAGCCGACGCTTCGTCGGAAGGAGGCTTTTCAAGGCGATCGATCTCGACATGCCTGAGGAAGAGCGAGGGGCGTTTCTCGAAGCGGCCCGCCAAGTGATCGTCGAGGCCGGATTCGATCCGCGCTACTACTTCATTGAGGATCAAGCGGGCGACACCCCGTACAGCGCCTACCCAGGAAAGCGCGCGGAGCCGAAAGCGCGCATCTATGTGGAAGACAGCTATTCGCGCCGACGACTGCGCGAGATCACCGAGGTAAGCGACGTCGTTCGCGGACTGGAGCGCGGATATGAGATCCGACGGGTCTGTTTCCCGCCCGAGGTCAAAGAACGCATCTACGCGCTCTATCACGACGAAAGCCGTTGATTCGACGAGGTCACTGAAAAACGAAGTGCGCCGACCTTCATTCACTGTCGCCACGTTCATCCTCAGCATCGCGTCCGCGCTGCTGTCCGCGCCCGTCACCTTTGGCGCGCAGCAAAGCCATATGGCCCGCGCTCGCATCGCCATCCTCGACTTCAATCGCGATCCAACGGGAAAGCAGTTGGCCGACGAACTGCATGCTGCGCTCTCGGTTGATCCCGAACTCGCGCTCATCACGCGCGACCTCGCACGGGCCGCGGCTGTGGGTCTCGGCTATCAAGGCTCGCTCAACATGACGCGCGCCGAAGCGCGCGACTTGGGAACGGCCATCGGGTGCGACTTGTTCATCACGGGCGATGCGCAAGTGGTTCGCCGCTCGCCGTCGAGCGGCGCGATCTATTTCGAATCTTACGCTTCGATCTTCATCGTCGATGCGCGCAGCGGAGCGCTCGTCCAGTGGGACCGTCCGAGCCTTCAGGCAACGCACGCCGCCGATGCGCTGGCGGTGTTGAAGACGGAACTGCGGCGACGCGCACCGCTCTATGCGACGACGCTTCGCCGCGCATTCGCAGCACAACTTCAACGCACGCTGGCTTGGCAGCCCACAGAAAAAGGCGAGGAGGAGAGCATGTATCTGGACTTGACGCGCGACCAAGGTCTCGACGAAAACATCATCCCGCCGCAACCATACCGTCGCCTGCAACCAGCTTACACCGAGGAGGCGGCGCGCGCCGAAGCGGAAGCGACTGTGGACGTCCTTGCGTGGATCGATGAAGATGGCGTGGTGCGCCGGGTCGAGGTCGTGCGTTGGGCCGGATTCGGGCTGGATGAATCAGTCACGCAAACGGTTAAGCGCATGTTTTTCCGACCAGCAATGCGCAACCAGCGTCCCACTCCGGCGCTGGTCTTGCTCCGTTACAACTTTCGTCGGAGCGCACGCTCGCAGCGACAGCGCTAGTCAACCCGTTCGTCGATGGAGATCCGGCGCGAGTCGAAACCGCGTCGCGCGAATCAGTTGAACCGTCATCCCTTCGAGCGAGAGGATGAAGGATGCAGCATCCAACTCGCGTAGTCGCGGGCGATTTCGCGCAAAGTTCGAAGATCGATGTCGGTCTCGACGCCCAACTCCTCCAGCATGGCGACGACCCTTTCAGTGGCCACGTTGCCAGGCGCGCCCGGCGTAAACGGGCAACCGCCTAAACCGCCCACTGCCGCATCGAACACGGCCACGCCCGCTTTCATCGCAGCCTTGATGTTGTCGAGCGCCATGCCGGTGGTGTCGTGTAGGTGTGCCGCAAACGAAAGGTGTGGCCAGCGTCCGCGCGCTTCGGCAAACAGGGCATAAGTCCGCTCTGGAGTCGCCTTCCCGGTGGTATCGTTGAAAGAGATCTCGTCGGCTCCAGCGAGGATCAACTCGGCGGCGATATCGAGCGTGCGCGCGGCGGGCACTTCGCCCTCGTATGGACAAACCCACGCGACGCCGATCGAGCCGCGCACTCGCAAACCGTCTTTCTTGGCTTGTGCGATCACTCTGCGGGCAAGCTCCAAAGCCTCGCGCAAGCTCATGTTTGCGTTGCTGCGGCTGATCGCCTCCGTGGCAGCGACCACGTAGCAAAGCCAATCAACTCGCGCCGCCAGCGCCCGCTGATAGCCGCGTTCGTTGACCACCAAGGCCATGTATTCCGTTCCGCCGCCGCGCGGCACACGCGCCATCAACTGCTCGGCATCGCTCATCTGCGGCACCCAACGCGGACTGACGAAGGCTGTCGCTTCGATGCGCCGGACGCCAGCGTTGATCAGACGTCGGACGAGCGCGAGCTTCTCCTCGGTGGGAACAAACTCGCGCACCGACTGCAAGCCATCGCGCAAAGCGACCTCGACGATTTGGACGCGGCGGACGCGGTTCAAAGTTTTTCCCCTTTTCACACGCAAACCGACGAGAAGACCAAAAGGACAAGTTTCTCGGGATCTCGCCGCGGCGCGCGAAAGCCGACCCTGTGGTCTTCAGATCACACCGGCCTCTTGCAACTGCTGCAGCTCCTCTTCGCTCATGCCGAGCAATCCGCGGTAGATCTCATGGTTGTGCGCGCCGAGCGGCGGCCCCGGCCAGTCCGTGCCCCCAGGCGTCGCCGTCAGTTTCGGCACGACGCTCGGTATCTTAACTTTGTCGCCATCGCCGAGGTCTACCTCTTCGAACATGCCGCGCGCAATGTAATGCTCGTCGCGCACGATGTCGGCGATCGAGTAGATCGGCCCGCACGGCACTTCCGCGTCGGTCAGACGCCGAAAGACCACCTCGTAAGGATGCCGACTGGTCCACTCTTCGATGGCTCGATCGATCATCTCCTCATGCGTGACGCGGCCATCGTTATGGGCCAGCCGCGGATCTTCGGCAAGGTCTGGCCGTTCGATGGCATGCATCAAACGCTTGAAGATCGAATCGCCATTGCCGCCGATGACGATGTACTTGCCGTCGGCGCAACGGTAGGTCGAAGTCGGCACGATCCCTTCAAGCTTCGGTCCGGTCCGCTCGCGTACGAAGCCCAGTTTGTCATATTCAGCGAGCATCGATTCCATCATGTTGAAGACCGCCTCGTAGATGGCGACATCGACCACCTGTCCTTGACCGGTCGCATGCACGTCGCGGTGATAGATGGCGACGAGCGCGCCCAACGCGGCATGCAATCCGGCCAATGTATCGCCAAGCGAGACGCCGGTGCGCACCGGCGGACGATCCGGATACCCGGTCGTGTAGCGTATTCCGCCCATCGCTTCGGCGACGTTGGCGTATCCCGGACGGCTCGCGTACGGTCCAGTCTGTCCCCATCCGGAGACGCGCACCATGATGAGCCGAGGGTTCAGTTCGCGCAACTCTTCGTAAGACATTCCCCAACGCTCGAGCGTCCCCGGCTTGAAATTCTCGAGCAGCAGATCGACTTTGGCTGCCAAACGGCGTGCGACCTGTTGCCCTTCGGGGCGCGTCAGATCCAGCGTGATGGACTTTTTGTTTCGACCGAGCGAAAGCCACCACAAAGAGGTTCCGCGGTAGATCTTGCGCCACCTGCGGATCGGATCCCCCGTGCGCGGGCGTTCGATCTTGATCACTTCGGCGCCGAAACCGGCAAGCATCGCCGCGGCAAAAGGCCCGGCGAGAAGCTGCCCCATCTCCAAGACCCTGAGCCCTGCGAGCGGGCGTCGTTGCACGCGCTGTTCACTCATCTCTTCACCTTGATCGGTCGCCGGAGTCACCAAATCGTGCGAGGTAGTTCAACGCCTCGTCGAGCGAGACGACGTCGCCATACTTGGCATCGATGTCCAACAGATTCGCTTCGTGCGGTGCTGGCGCGCGGTCACCCACCGCTTCGCGCACGACGATGGGGCGAAACCCGTGCTGGCAAGCGTCCACCGCCGAGGCGCGCACACAACCAGAGGTAGTGCACCCGGCGATCAGCAACGTGTCAACGCCCGTCGCCGTCAACGTCGCAGCGAGCGCTGTGCCGAAGAATGCGCTCGCATACTTTTTGCACCATACGCACTCGTTTGGCAACGGTTGCAGTCGCCCGTCGATCTCCACCGCCGGGTCGCCTGCGCGCAACAGCGCGAGGCTCGGCACCTTGCGGATGAAAAGCCCGGCGTCGGCATAACCTTCGACGTAGGCGGTGGTCGTAAAGTGAACGCCGATCATCGCTGCGCGCGCTTTGTCGAGCAGGTCGCGCGTCGCGGCGACCACGCCTTCGAGGTCGCAGCCAAGCGGCGAGCGCGGATCGGTGAAAGCGCGAATCAAATCGATGATGAGAAGCGCAGGACGCACGCCGAAACCGACGCGACCGCGAAAACCGCGCTCGACATACAAACGCTCAAGGTCCATTTCCTGTTGGTCCACGCCCGCCCCGATCTACCGCGAATCGAGATACGTCACGAACGCATGGATCTATTCCCGGTCGGTCCACGTTCGCGCCCCTTTGCGCACGCGATAACGCGCCGTCGTCGAATGAACCACCACTGCGGCGCGCCCCTCAAGCATGCGCTGGTTCGCCGCTCTGCGTCGGCGCTTGCGCGCGGCGCCACTCGCGCACGATGCCGATCGGTTCCGGTTCCGGCCCGAAGGTGAAGATCTGCACTTCGCCTCGCTCCCGTTTCTTCTGCGCGCGTTCCTTCTCGGTCCGTTCTCGATCGACGACGAGTTTACCATCTTCCTCGACGATCACGACGCCGTAATCGCGCTCAGCCTTTTCGCGCGACACGAGTCCGTTGCGCACATCTTTAAGCACCCATTCCACGGGCCGGTCCAACGGATCGCGCCATCCGCCACCACCCGCCGTTCGGTAGATGAGCATGTCGCCTTTGCGCACCGGGACTTGAGAGATCTTCGACGGCAATGGCTCCCCCAGCAGCTTCGACGATGACTGGCCCGGCAAACCGCCCAGAATGCCCCACGGTTGGGACCGTTCGCGATCGTCGTGAACAGCGATCTCGCCGTCCACTTCGAAGCGGTAGACTTTGTGCACGCCGTTGCCGCCGCGATGGTAGCCAGCGCCGCCCGAATCCGGAAGGCTTCCGTATTCGAGCACGGTGATCGGATAGTAACTTTCCAAGTACTCGGTCGGGATGTTTTCGAAGAGCGGCCACCAAGAATGCGCGTCCATGCCGTCGCCGAGCGGGCGCCCCGGAATGCCGCCGTAGGTGATCTCCATCAAGTGGAAGAACTCGCCTTTTTCGTCGTAACCGTTGTAAAGCAGATAGGGCGACGTTCCGTAGCCGGCAGCGGTTGACAGCTCCGGCGCTTGACGTCCCAGCGCGCCGCCGAGGACGTCGAACAGACGCGCAAGCGCGTGCGTGCGGCAACCGAGCGCAGCGGGAAAACGCGGCTGTAGCAAGCTCCCTTCTGGGATCTTGACTTTGAGCAACGGGTAGAAACCATCGTTGAAGAGTATCTGAGGATCGAAGACCATGATCAGATAGACGCCGATGAACATCTTGAACATCTCTTCGTTCAGGAGGAAGTTGACCGGACCGGGCGCCTGTGGGTCAGTGCCGGTCCAATCGAAATGGCCGACGTTGCCCTCGCGCCAGATGGTCAACTTCATCTTGAACGGGCCGTTGCCGCGTCCATCGTCGTCCACGTAATCGTCGAACGACACCGGCTCGGTCGGCAAGTTCTTCTCGATGAGCGCGCCCATCGCGCGATAGGTGCGGTCGAGCAACGCTTCGCAGGCGGCGAGATAGGTCTGCTTGCCGAAACGGTCGCACAGCTCGCGCACACGCTTATCGGCCGTGCGACAGGCGGCGACGATCGCCATCAGATCGAAGTAGTTCATCACGGGCACGCGCGTGTTGGTCAGGATCAGATCGAGCACATCCGCGTTCAGCTCGCCGCGATCGAAGAGCTTAACCGGCGGAATGCGCATCCCCTCGCCGAAGATGGTGGTCGCATCAGTCGGCAAGCTGCCTGAAACGGGACCGCCGACATCGACCGTGTGACCGAATTGCGATCCCCATCCGACCAGCTCGCCATCGTAGAAGATCGGCAGCAAAACCATCCAATCGTTGATGTGCGAGATGGCCCCGCGGCAAGAGTAGGGGTCCGATACCAGAAAGACATCGCCCTCGGCGATGCCGCGCTTCCACTGCTGGATGAAACCGGCGATGTAAGAGCCGAATTGACCGACGACCATGCGCCCTTGTGGATCGCAGATCATCGGAAAGCCGTCGTGCTGCTCGCGTATCACCGGCGACATCGCCGAGCGAAAGAGGACGGCATCCATCTCGTGGCGCGTGTTGCGTAGCGCGTTCTCGATGATGTCGAGCGTTATCTTATCGAGTTCAGCCATGACGCTTTTCACCGTCCTTTGCCATCTGGATAGATCAGTATGTTGAGGTACTCATCGACCTGCCCGTAGTGTTCGGGCAGGATGATCGTGGTCGCATCCCGCTGCGTGATGACGGCTGGTCCACGCAAAATGTGGCCAGGGCGCAATCGGTCGCGGTCGTAGATGGGTGTCTCCATCGCCTTGCCGCTGAAATAGGCGCGATGCGTCTCCACCATCGCCTCCTCGACGCGCGTTCCGTCCGATGCCACACGCTGCAGCTCGACCTTGCGGACCAAACCGATGCCGACCACGCGCAAGTTGACGATCTCGATCAAGGAGTCGATGTTGAAACCGTAGTTCCTTTCGTGAATCCCCTTGAAGTCGGCGATGAATTTCTCCATGCCCTCTTCGGACTCGAATTGATCGGGGTGCACGCGCACCGGAAACTCATACCCTTGACGGTGATAACGCACGTCTATTTGGTAGTCCAGCGCTTGCCGTTCAGCCGGAATGCCCTCGCTCTCCAACCACTCGCGCGCCCGTTCGTCCAAAGCAGCGAAGATCCGCGCGAACTCGCCCGCGTCGATTGAAGCGAGCGTGCGGATCACCGTCTGCGAAAACTCGCTGCGAATGTCCGAATGGAGAAAACCGAGCGCCGAGAGCACGCCCGGCGTCGGCGGGATGATCGCTGGCCACGCGCCCGACAGCTGCGCCAAGGCGTTGGCGTGAAGCGGTCCGGCACCGCCGAAAGCGACCAACGCGAAATCGCGCGGGTCGTAACCGCGCTGCACCGAGACGAGCCGTAACGCGCCGAACATATTCTCGTTGACGATGTCGATGATCCCTTGTGCCGCTTCTTCGACCGAAAGCCCAAGCGCGTCGCCGATCCTAGCAACGGCGCGGCGCGCCGCCTCAACATCGAGCTGCATCTCGCCGCCGAGCAAGCGGGGCGGCAGGTGGCCCAGTACGACGTTGGCATCGGTCACGGTCGGCTCCATCCCGCCCGCACCGTAAGCTGCCGGTCCGGGTTCGGCGCCCGCCGATTGTGGACCGACGCGCAAAGCTCCGGTGATCGGCACGTGCGCGATGGAACCGCCGCCAGCGCCGACGCTTCGGACATCCACGGCAGCCGCTTTGACCGGGTAGTAGCCGATGCGCGTTTCGCGCACAATGCGCGGTTCGCCGCCCGTCGAGATCGCCACATCCGTCGAAGTCCCGCCCATGTCGAAAGAGAGCACGTTCTTATAACCGGTGAGTTCACCGATGTAACTGGCGGCGACCACACCGCCCGAAGGGCCGGAAAGCAGCGTGTTGACGGGTTTCGCGCGCGCGCCGTCGAGCGACATCACGCCGCCATCGGAGCGAACGATGTTGACGGTCGGCGCAAGATGCGCGCGCTGCAGCTTGCTCTCGATGCCGGTCAAATAACGGCCCATCACCGGTCGCACGTACGAATTCATCACAGTGGTCAGCGTCCGTTCGTATTCGCGAAACTCCGGCAAGATGTCGGTTGAAATAGTGACCGGCAGGTCCGGGCAGAGTTCTTGCGCGATATCGCGTATGCGCCGCTCGTGGGCCGGATTGGCGAAAGAGTTGATGAGCGAAACGGTCAACGCTTGGATCCCTTCGTCGCGCAATTGGCGGACGAAGCGACGGACTTCCTCCTCATCGAGCGGCACCAACTCTTCGCCGCGCGCGTTCATGCGCGCCGACACGCCCCGCGTCAGATGAAGCGGCGCCAGCGGATCGGGCTTTTGCATGATGATCCAACCGGCGAGAGGTCCCGGCGTCTGCGAGCGTGCGACGTGAAGTATCTGCTCAAAGCCGCGCGTCGTAATCAACCCGACGAGCGCCCCCTTCTCTTCAAGCACAGCGTTGGTCGCCACCGTGGTTCCATGAAGCACCAGATCGATCTCCACCGGATCTATGCCGGCGAGCGCAGCGACCTTCTGAATGCCATTGAGCACGCCGATCGACTGGTCCGCTGGCGTTGAAGGCACTTTGGCGAGCACCATGCGCCCTGTCTCTTCATCGAAAAGAAGCAGATCCGTGAAAGTCCCGCCAACATCAATGCCGAGCCTGTAACCCATCTCCTCCTCCAAACTCGTTGCGTTTTATTCCGGGGCGAAAGCTCGATTGTCGAGCCTCCCACTGGCAGTCCATCCTCTCCTCCAAACTCGTCCCGGTCACCGGCGCTTACTTGCTAGGCGCGGCAAACATTTGATCCGGCAACGGCTGGTTGTAACGAACCTCTTCCCACCACACGTCGAAGAGCTTGTGCCCCGCGAAGATAAGCCGCACGTGACGCGCTTCTTTGATCCGATCGCGAGCGTCGTACGGCCAGTAGATCCGTTCGTGATGCCCGAGCGGCGTATCGAACTCGACCTTGTGAATCAACCAGCTCGCGCGGTCAATGGCAAATTGCGTCGTGCGTCCTTCGACGTCGGTGATCGCTACTCGATACACAGGGCGCCCCGCGACTTCACCGTCAGGCAACCGTTCGAGGCGAAAGCCGGGTGTCTCGGCGAAACGAATGACGCCAAAACCGAAATGGCGATCGAGTTGCAAGTACTCGGCGATGGGACGTGCCTGCGCGCTCAGTTGCGACCAAGCACGCGCGCCATCGAATCCCTCGCGGAAGAAGAGCTGCCCGCCGCTCCACGCCTCCACCAGCACCTTGCCGTTGGGCGCACGCGCGCGCCGACTCTCTTGCGGGATGACGCGCGCAATGCGCAAACGTTCGATCTCGATGGCCGGGCCGCCATCGCGCGGGTAATAAGTGGCGTGTCCGCAGAGTTCGAGCGTCTGCGGGCGACGAAACGCCTCTCCACCGTGCGCCAGAATCGCACGCCGAATGATCTCCACCGCCGACAGCGCGCCCTGCTGCGCGGCAGCAGTCACGCCAAGCAGCGCGACCGCCGCGCAGAGGGCCGCAGGGCATCTTCGGCATCGCCATTTAGACATACTTTTATAACAATTAGGCGTTGCACAATATACTTTTCCTTTCCCGCAGTGTCAAGTCTTTTCGTAAAAAAGGTACTAGACTTATGTCGAATTTTCGTGTATGCTCTCGAACGCTCAACGGATCATGCGAGCCATCACAGTCATGACACACACGAACTCCCCCCAGCCGTCTCTTTTCGGCGGGCTTCGCGGCGCAGGCGACCTCGTGCGGCGCAACGCGCGCTTGTTCGGCAGTGCTGAAGCTTTGGTCTTCGGCGACGTTCGCCTGACTTGGCGCGAGGTCAACGCGCGCATCAACCGCTTCGCTCACGAACTGCGCCGACTCGGCATCGGCCGCGGTGACCGCGTCGCTCTTTACGGGCGCAACTCGCATCAATGGGTCGAAGCGCTCTTCGCAGTAGCCAAACTCGGGGGCGTTGCTGTCACGGTCAATCATCGTCTCGCGCCGCCTGAGGTCGAACAGATCGTCGCCGATTCGGGCGCGCGTGCGCTCGTTTGCGGCGCACAAGAGAGCGATGCCGCGCGAGGCGTCGCCTCCAGGGCGCGCGACGTGCGTGCGATCATCGTCATCGGTGCGGGAGCCAAAGATTTAGAGAATTACGAGGCGATGGTCGCACGCGGCGACGAGAGCGAGCCAGTATTGGAGCGTCCGATCGCCGCCGATGATCCGTTGCTGCTGCTTTACACGAGCGGGACCACAGGCTTTCCCAAGGGAGCGATCTACACGCACGCGAGCACACTGATCGGCATGTTCGTTCATGTCCACGCCATCGGCAGTCGGCGCACGCACCGCGTGATGCTTCCTTCGCCGCTCCACTCCGCGGCAGGCATTGCGGGCATCTTCTGCGCCGTTTACGTCGGCTCGTTCATTGCGCTCATCAATTTCGATGTCGCCACAGCGCTTCGAACGATTGAATGCGAACAGATCACGTTCACTAACCTCGTGCCGACCACGATTCAACTCCTGCTCGAAGATCCGGCGAGCGAGCGAACGGATCTCGCTTCCCTGCAAACGCTGCTTTACGGAGGGGCGCCGATGCCCGAACCGCTTGTGCGACGAGCGATGCAGAGGTTGCCGCACTGTGGTTTCCGGCAAACCTTCGCCACTACTGAGACGGGCTGCGCGGGCACGGTGCTCGAACCGATGGAACATCGGTTGGCGCTGAGCGCACCGCGCTATGTCAAGCTCCTTCGTTCATGCGGGCGCGCGCAGGTCAACGTCGAAGTGGCCATCGTCGGTGAGGGTTGGCGCGAGCTTCCGCCGGGCGAGATCGGCGAGATCGCCGTCCGAACCGAAGCCAACATGGTTGGCTACTGGAACAATCCGGGCGCGACTGCCGCCGTCCTTCGCGATGGGTGGGTGCGCACGGGCGACATGGCTTACATGGACGAGGACGGATACTTCTATCTCGTCGATCGGAAAAACGACATGATCGTGACGGGCGCGCTCAACGTTTATCCGTCGGAAGTCGAACGCGTGCTGCACAAACACCCAGCGGTGGCCGATTGCGCCGTCTTCGGCTTACCCGACAGAAAATGGGGCGAGGCCGTGGCGGCGGCCATCGTTCGGCGCCCCAACGTCGAAGCGAGTGCCGAAGAGTTGATCGCTTTTTGCGAAGGGAAGATCGCCGGCTTCAAAAAGCCGAGGAGGATCTGCTTCGTCGAGCAGATTCCGCGCACGCCGACTGGCAAGATCTTGCGTCGCGCGCTGCGCGAGCGTTTCGCGCAAGGGCCGGACGAAACTGCATAGAAGGGACTCCGCGATGAATCGCGTCATCGACATCGTCGTTAACCTCTGGACCAAAGATGTGACCCAAAACTACACGCCCGCGCTCGACGAATTCTGGCGTTTGGTCAAGGTCGAGGAACAAACGCACGCGGGCATCCCGCTCGAAGAGCAGATCCGGCGCATGGATGCAGCAGGCATCGAGAAGGGGCTGCTCATCGCCACTACGGGCGGCGAGGTCGGCTCCTCGATCTTCTTCGAAAAGCCGGCGGAGCTGATCGCCGAAGTAGTCACGCGACATCCGCAGCGCTTCAAAGGCGTGATCGGCATCAACCCATCGCGCATCATGACGTGGCTCGGCAAGCTGGAGCGCGCCGTACGCGAATTCGGCTTCGTCGGCGCCCATCTTTACCCGCACTGGTTCAAGCGTCGCCCGGACGACCGCAGCTACTACCCGTTCTATGCCAAATGCGCTGAACTCGGCGTCCCCGTTCAGATCCAAGTGGGCCACTCGGCGCAGCGGTTCCTGCCGACGGTGGCCCACCCGATGGCGCTCGACCGCATCGCCATAGATTTCCCCGAACTGAAGATCATCGGCATACATATCGGTTACCCGTGGACCGAAGCTATGATCTCCGTCGCTTGGAAGCATCCGAACGTCTTCATCGGATCAGACGCCCACGCGCCGCGTTACTGGGATACGTCGTTCGTCCGCTTCATCAACGGGCGCGGGCAGGACAAGGTCTTGTTCGGAACCGATTGGCCGATCGTCGATTTCGAGCGCGCCATGCGCGAGATCGAAGCGCTCGAACTTCGCGAGACGGCCAAGAGGAAGTTCTTGTTTGAAAACGCTGTGCGCGTCTACGAGCTGGAGGATTGGGTTTGATGGATTTCGGCGACGCGCACGAGAAAGGAGAACGCGCGAAATGAGCAGCAAAGATCGTGACCGAATCGCACAGTGGAAGGAAGAAGAACGTCGCGCGCAAGCCGAGCGCTACAAGCGAATCGTCGCGGACATGGAAGCGCTCGCGCCGGAACGGGATCGTTGGGTCGAAGAGTTCTTCGAACGCATTCAAACGCGCGGCTGGTCCTTTCATGCGGGAATGCGTCGGCGCATCCCGCGCGATCAGATACCCAAGCGCCCGGACCGACCGTGGCGCGTCGTTTGGTGACGGAAGGTCATCACACTCCGTCCGATCGCGTCGCCGCTTCGCGCACGGAATTGTCGTTTGTTGACGGAGCGGCATCTCAATCCCATTTTGACCGCAGAAAGGAGCGCGATTCATGGCACGACCGCATATTGAACCGTTGGATGAATCATGGGTTCCGTGGCGCAAGTTGGACCTGCCCGGCTTCCCTCCTGGCATAGAGTACCGCACGCTCTCGTTCGACGATGAAACGGGCGCCATCTCCGCGGTCGCGAAGTTCGCGGCCGGGTACTCACAACCGCCAGGCTTTAGCCGGTCCAGCATGGAGATCGTCGTCATGGACGGTCACTTGAAAGTGGGCGACCGACGCTGCGGTTTCGGCTTCTATCTTTATGTTCCCGCAGGCGTCAGCCTGCCGCCCATCGAAGCTCCAGAAGGCGCGCGCGTGCTGCTCTTTTACAATGACAGCGAGCCTTCGTTCGTCGAATCGGACGCGCACGCCGACGCAGTCGCACCCGATGCGCAACCGACCATCGTCGATAGCCTTTCCGATCTCGTCTGGAGCGAAACGCACCTTTTCCCGGCGACGGAGAAAGGCTGTCTAGTGAAGATCGTCCGTTGGGACGAGGAGACTCATGCGCTTTCGTTCTTCTACACGATGGTGCCCGGTTTTTGGCAGGACAACGTCTCGTACCACGATTGCATGGAAGAGGCCTATCACATCTACGGCACGTCGTGGATCATGCAGTTCGGTTATCTCGGCACGGGCGGATACTTCTACCGACCGCCCTACATCGGGCATGGCCCATTCGCCTGTGAGCACGGTTGCATCGCCTTCGGTCGCACCGACGGCGAACTCTACAATCATTTCAACTGGAATCCGTTTGCCACGCCCGAAGAGAATCATCAGCGGGCGCTCGAAAGGATGAAGAAACGGCGCCCAAACATGTTCGCGTGGGAGTATAAGCGCCGCGGCGAGATGTGGATGCCGTGAGCGCTGACATGAGAGAACGCTTTGCCCGCGCGCTTGGTAGAAGGTTGAAACACTCGTGTGGAGTGGAAACACGGCGAGCTTGCAACGCAGCAATCAGAACCGCGTGCCTAGGGCGAGTGAGGCCATTCAATCGATGATTGCGCCGTGGCCAAACCGTTTGACAGACGAACATCGCTTGCGCCAAAGGGGACAAAGGCGCATCCGAGAGGCAACGCTTCTTGAGCTAAGTGATATACTTATAAGCGCTTTTGAAGCGATTCCACTTTACCGAACAAAGGGGAGAGATGGCGAAACTGAAGACAGCGTTCGTCAGCACGCGCATTCCGCTCTACTACCAACTGGAGAACCTGCTTCGCGAGAAGATCATCAGCGGAGCTTTTGCGCCGGGCGATCGTCTGCCCACCGAAAGCGAATTGATCCAACAGTACAAAGTCAGTCGCATCACGGTGCGTCAGGCTTTGGCGGCGCTCGCAGAAGAGGGGCTAATCGAACGCCGGCAGGGTAAGGGGACGTTTGTCGCCGAGCGGCGAACTCGCCGCCGGACGTTCGAGGGGACGATTCATCTGACGGGTTCGCTCGATGAACTCATCGAGATGGGCTTGGACACGGAAGTGAAGCTGCTTGAGATGAACCGCGTCGAGGCCGATCAGCACGAAGCCGAGCTGTTGCAGATCGAGCCGGGCGAACCGGTCTATCGTCTCAAACGGCTTCGCTACCGCGAAGGCAAACCGGCTAGCTTGATCGTCGGCTACCTGCCGGCGGAGATCGGCGCGCGTTTTACGCGCGAAGAGCTATCGAGCGGCGCGCTCTTGCAGAAGCTCGAGACCAAATTCGGCCTGCGTCTGCGCGATGCCAAGCAGCAGATCACGGCGGAGCTGGCCGACCCTTATGTGGCGAACTTGCTGGAGACGCGCGTCGGAGCGCCGCTGCTCTCTATCGAGCGCACGGTTTACACCGACGAAGGCCGGCCCATCGAGTACGTTCACACGCTCTATCGGAGCGATCTTTTCAGTTATTCGGTCTATCTGACGCGCGATCCGGAAGTGCTGGCAAGGAAACAGCGAAGGAACTTGACGCGAATTCGTTGAGCGTCGGACCTGCCGCCCTGTCAGTCGGAGCGCGCACCGCCGAGGCAACCGATGCAGCGCACAAGGGCGCTGCACGAGAGGAGAGCGAAATGCGCTACGATCTGCTCATCAAGGGCGGCACTGTTGTCTTTCCCCACCAAGGGACTTTCCGCTGCGACATCGGGGTGCGCCACGGACGCATCGCCGCCATCGCCGATGAAATCCCATCTTCCGCTGCCGATCGAACGCTCGATGCGCGCGGGCGGTATATCTTCCCCGCTGCCGTTGACTCCCATTTTCACGTCGGCATCTACCGGCCCCATTCGGCGGATGCCGAAAGCGAATCGCGCTCAGCGCTGGTCGGCGGCTGTAGCACCATCATCAGTTACTTCCGCACCGGACACCACTATTTGAACAAGACTGGTCCTTACCGGACCATCTTCCCCGAATTGCTGGAGCTTTCGCGCGGCCATTTCTACACTGACTACGCCTACCACATCGCCATCATGACCGCCGAACAACTCGACGAGGTCGCATGGCTGGTGGAAGAGGCTGGCGTGCTCTCCTTCAAATTCTACATGTTCTACAAGGGATTGAATCTTGCCGCCGATTCGACGCACGGCAGCGAGTACACGATGGCGGAGAACTACGATCTCGGCCACCTCTACGAGTTGATGACGCGCGTCTCCGCGATGGCGGCCAAGCATCGCCAGCGCGCGCGCGTGTCGCTCTCGCTCCATTGTGAAAATCCCGAATTGATCCGCGTCTTCATCGAGCGCGTGCGCCGCGAAGGGTTGACCGGACTGCGCGCCTACAGCGAAGCGCGTCCGCCGCTGACCGAACGTTTGTCGATCTACGAAGCGGCCATTCTCGCCGATGCCACCGGTTGTCCGATCAATCTGCTCCACCTTTCGAGCCGCGAAGCGCTGCAAGCCGGAATCGAGGTGCAACGTCAATATCCGTCGCACGACATCAAGCTTGAGACGACGCTCCACCACTTGACGCTCACCTACGATACAGCCGATGGCGTGCGCGGCAAAGTTAATCCGCCGCTGCGGTCGGCATCCGATCTGGCTTTTCTGTGGGAGGGGATCAAACGCGGTCTGGTCGATACGGTGGTCAGCGACCACGCCTGCTGCGGCGAAGAGCACAAACGGCCTGAAGACATCTGGGGGAGCCTGCCCGGTTTTGCCGGCTCATCGCTTCTCTACCCAGTGCTCGTCAGCGAGGGGTGCCACAAACGAGGGTTGTCGCCAACGCGCGTTGCCGAACTGGCGAGCGCTAATCCGGCGCGCATCTTCGGCCTTCATCCGCGCAAAGGATGCATCGCGGTCGGGGCTGACGCCGATTTCGCCATCATCGACATGGAAGCCGAATACCCCGTGACGGTGGAGCGTTGCTTGTCGGCCCAAGACCACACGCCTTTTGATGGTTATCTGTTGCAAGGATGGCCAACGCATACCATCGTGCGTGGGCAAGTGGTCTTCGTCGAAGGGCAAGTGAATGACCAACCGCAAGGTGAATTCATCCGGCGCCCTGCTTCGTTGCAAGAAGCGAGGTTGGCTGTCGAGCGGGCCGACGCCGCGACTAAAGATAAAGATTAAGGGTTGAAGACGCGCAGATGTCGCTTCGCGCAGTGCGCGCGCCGCCATCGCGTGCTAATCCGACCCGACAGCTTGCGCGATGCCCGAAATTTCGAGGCTTGGAGCAGAAAATGATCTCCGGTGAGCGCAGTTTCTTTCGTGGCTGGACCATCGTTGCTGTCTCCACGTTGGCGATGATGATCAGCAATGGCCTTTCCATCGGCGGCATCCCCGTCTTTTACCGACCATTGCTCGATGATCTGATAAGCAAAGGCGCCGTGACGGCGCAGTTGGCGCCGCGCGTGATCGGTCTAGCCGCATCGCTGACCTTTCTCGCCGCTGGTCTCTTTTCACCCGTAGCTGGCATATTGGTCGCACGCTTCAAACTGCGACCGCTCATGTGCGTCGGCTGCTTCGTGCTCGGCACAGCGCTTCTGCTCTACTCGCAAGCGACCGTGCCCGCACAAGTCTATGCGGCACACGTTATGTTCGGCCTCTCGCTCGGCTTCGTTGGGCTGTTGATCAACACGGTGCTCATCTCGAACTGGTTTCGTCGCCGCCGCGGAACGGCGATGGGCATCGTGATCACGGGAACGAGTTTCGGCGGCGTGCTCATCCCAGCGATCGCGACGCCGTTGATCGCGCTCTACGGTTGGCGCACGGCTGTGCTCATCGTCAGCTTGCTCGTCTGGATGGTGCTGCTGCCGGCGATCTTGCTCTTCGTGCGCGACCACCCACAAGAGCTGGGACTTTTGCCCGATGGCGACGCGCACGCGTCCGAAGAAGCGATGCGCACCGAACAGCTTGCCGGCATGACGCTCAATCAAGCGTTGCGCACGCCCATCTTCTGGGTCTTTGGCGCATGCGCGGCGCTGCTCTTCTACCCGATCTTCACCACTAGCCAACAGTTCATCTTGTACCTGCAAACGCCGCGCATCGGACTTTCGCGCGAAATGGCGAGCGTGGCGCAAGCGACGCTTTTTATCACGAGCGTCGGAGGCAAATTCTTCTTCGGTTGGTTGAGCGACCGCATGACGCCGACGCGCGTCATGCTCGTCTGCTGCAGCTTGATGTTCGGCGCAACGCTGTTGCTGCTTCGCCCGACGCCGCAAACGGCTTTTCTCTTCCTCATCCCGTTTGGACTCGGCTACGGCGGAACTTTCGTGCTCATTCAACTGCTGGCAGTGGAAACGTTCGGGCTACGCGACATCGGACGCATCTTGGGAACGATCATCGTCATTGAAACTATTGGCGGCGCCACCGGAACCTATCTTACCGGCAGGCTGGCGAGCGCTGCCGGCGGTGATTACACCCCGGCCTTTTACGGCGTGATCATCGCCGCGGGCGGTGCTTTGTTAATGGCTTATGCGCTCTACAGGCTACGCGCCGCGATGATCAAAGCGCCACTGGCAGTAGCGCGTTGACGCGCGAGGAGCGATGCGATGCGCCATTGGTTCGTTACCATTCACCGGACGCCGAAGCGTTCCGCCGTCAGCGACGATTTCGCGCGCCAAATCCTTGCCGCGCACACGGCTTACTTCAAGCGACTCGGGCGCCGAGGTCGGTGCTTGGTCGCCGGACCTTTCGCTGAACAGAACGTGGATGAACTGGGCGCTGGATTCTACGTTTTGGCCTGCGCCGCGGAAGAAGAAGCGCGTTGGCTGGCAGAACACGATCCGCTCGTCGAACAGGGACTTTACGACTACCGCTTGCGCGAGTGGATCAAAGTCGTTCCGGAATGAAGCGCGATCGGGGGATCCCAGAGAACAGCCTCGACGCGGTTCGGAGGAGAAAAGATGCGCAGATTTTGGAGAACAGCTTTGATCTTGCTGGCAGCGACACAGATGACGACACAAATGCGAGCCGAAGGATTCGACCGAGACCTTTTCAAGAAGTTCATCGAGATGCGCGCCGGGACGGGCGAGCCAGTCTATTGGTACTGCGTCGGCGAAGTCTATTCCTATCCCGATGGACGACTCATCGCGCACATGGAGGGCATAGACACGGCGCGCGCTCTACATGACCCGAACGATCCGCTGAAAGTGGTCCAACTCAACCGTAAGATCTTCATCTACCGCGACCCCCACACAAACGAGATCTTGCGCAAAGCCGGCGATCAAACCGTGCGCCCGATAGCCTATCCATACCAGATGATCACCTACGAACTGCGCAATGGGCGACTGGTGACCTTCGTCGAACAGGGCGCGGGCCAGCGGCGCCAACGTATCGGGCCGGGAACGGCGACGCAAGCGCGCCGCATCGGCGACCGACTGGTCTTCAGTTCGCCGCTCTTTCTCAGTTTAGATGGACCGACACGTTACGAAGCTTACGAGAACTACGATTTCTGGTATGAACCGAACGGCGCGCACCACCTCAGTTGGAATCGTTTCGGGAAGCTCCCGCTCTTTTTCGGCGGCGGACTCGGGGTTTTTCAGTTGGTTTGTCACCGAACGATGCGCTACGCCGACCTTCCGGCCACCATTCGCGAATACCTCGAACGCGAGGCTCCGCTGTGGCGCGAACCGCCCAAAGATTTGGCTGAAATCCGGCGTTTACAAAGCGAAGGCGAAAGGTAAAAGACCGTAAGACCTTCGCGTCGCCTCCGCGCGAGCGCACGTTTGATCGAAAAAGGCCTCCCTCTTCGGATGGGAGATCGCAGCATCGGCGGAAGGAAGATTTCGCGTCAAGGCGCAGCCTCGTATCGAGGATCGAACAAGCGAGCGAAGAGACATGCGACGAATTCATCACCTGATCGACGGGCGCGAAGTTCCATCGCGCTCTGGCGACTATTTTGCGAGCGAGAACCCAGCGACCGGCGAGCAGATCGCCGAGGTCGCTGCCGGCGACGCCGCAGACATCGAAGCGGCGGTGGAAGCTGCGGCACGCGCTTTTCACGGGCCTTGGTCGAAGATGACGCCAGCCGAACGCGGACGCCGCTTATATCGCGTCGCCGAGCTGATCGAAACGCGCGCCGCGGAGCTGGCGGCTGCCGAAACGCTCGACTCCGGTAAGCCGCTGGCGGCCAATCGTCACATCGACGTTCCCTTCTGCGTCGATTTTTGGCGCTTCTACGCCGGCGCAGCCGACAAACTTCGCTCGCCCGTGGTCGCCAACGAACCGGGCGTGCACCGCTACGCCGTGCGCGAACCTTTAGGAGTCATCGGCGCCATCGCACCGTGGAATTTCCCTTTGGTGATGGCCTCGCTCAAACTCGCACCCGCGCTCGCAGCCGGCAACACGGTGGTCATCAAGATGGCCGAGCAGACGCCGCTAACCACTTCGTTGCTTGGGCAGCTATGCATGGAAGCGGGTCTCCCCGAAGGCGTGGTTAACGTCGTGCACGGTTTCGGCGAAACCGCTGGCGCAGCGCTCGTGCGCCATCCGAAAGTGGCCAAGATCTGTTTCACCGGCTCGACCGAGGTCGGACGGTTGATCGGTCAAGAATGCGCCCGCCAAGTGAAACCTTTCCTCCTTGAACTCGGCGGCAAAGCGGCCAACATCATCTTCGCCGACGCCGACCTTGACCAAGCGGTCAACGGCGCGCTCCAAGCTGGTCTGGCCAACAACGGACAGTTCTGCCTTGCCGCAAGCCGCGTGCTCGTCGAAGAGAGCGTAGTCGATCGCGTGACGGAACTTCTGGTCAATCGAGCGCGCTCGATTCGCCTGGGCGACCCGAACGACCCGACGACGCATTGCGGCCCGCTGATCAGCCGCGCGCATCTTGAACGAGTCTCTTCCTACGTCGCTTCGGGCTGCGCCGAAGGCGCCGAACTGCTGACCGGCGGCGCTCCGCCGCGCGATCTACCGGAGAGGCTGCGTGGCGGTTTTTACTTCGCGCCGACCGTCTTCGGTCGCGTCCACTCAAAGATGCGCATCGCACGCGAGGAGATCTTCGGCCCAGTCATCGGCATCTCTTCCTTTCGCACGGAGGAAGAAGCCATCGCGCTCGCCAATGGCGTGGAATACGGATTGTCAGCCTATTTCTGGACCAAAGATGCCGACCGCGTGTACAGAGTCGCGCGCGCGCTCGATGCTGGATTGGTCTTCGTCAACATGCCACAGTACATGGTGCCGCAGATGCCCGCGGGTTTGCGCAAGTCGAGCGGCTGGGGGCAGAACTTCGGACTCGAAGCGTTGGAGAACTACACCAAACTCAAAGGCGTTTACGTCAACTACAGCGGGAAGATCTTCCCGTGGCTGACGTGACGCGCAACACAGGCTTCAAACAAGAAAGGAGAAAGGATGAGATGACCAAAGCGAGAAAAAGCGCTGAATCATTCCCCGTATTCGAGAAACATCATGGCGTTTGGGAGGGGACCTACACACGCATGGACGCGCGCACGGGACAGATACTGGACCGCCATCACAGCCGCCTGACGTGCATCAAGCGGGGCGAGGAGTGGTTCCAACGCAATGAGTACATCTGGGATGACGGGCGCACGGAGACCAAAGAGTTCCCGGGCGTGTTCGCCGACGGCGCCCTCCGGTTCGACAACGAACGCTTGCGCGGCGAGGCGTACGAAGTCGACGGTCAAACGATCGTGCTGCGCTGGATTTACAAAGACCGTCCGCATGAAAGCTACAGCGAGATCATCACGCTCGTTGACGACCACCATCGCGCGCGCGTCTGGCAGCATTTCGAGCATGGGCGGTTCACGAAGCTAACCGTGATAGACGAACGCAAAACGGGCGATCAGCCGAGCTAATGGCGGACGGTGAGCGCAAGCTGAGCGACCGGTCGCGCTCGGCAAAAGCGCGATCGTGCTCACCAGCAAGCGTTGCCGAACGTAAGAACGAGCGATCAGCCGATTTGGAAGGACGGAATCGCGCCGATGCTCGCGGCCCGACAAGCGAGCGTCGGCTATGCAGATGGATTCGTCGTCTGAAAACGACGTCCCTTCCCATCGGGCGGGGAGCAGATCCCGCTCTGCGAACCGGCGATCTATCGAGGCGGTCGTTGAATTGCGCTTTATTCCGCTGCAGCCGCGCGCTACGTCGGTGAAACTTCACACCGCCGCCAAGGGGCTGTCGATTTGTGCTATCGAGACCGCATCCAGATCGCGCGACTGCTAGATCATGCCCTGCTCTTCCAGTCGCGCGATCACTTCTTGCTGCGTGCGCCAGAAGTGTTCCCGCCCCTTGGCGCCGTCGAGCAGCGTATTCGGCGGATAGAAGCGCGCGCGCGTGTAGCTTTCCGCGTAGAGGTCGAATCGCTGCCGCGAGAGCAGATTCATCAAGCCAGGCCGACGGCGGGCGCGGCGCAGCGCGTCGAGGTCGATTTCGGCGAAGGCGGCCATGCTCTCGCCCTGCGCCGTCTCGGCGAGGATAAGGCCACGGTAATCGATGATCTTTGAACCACCGTCGGTGGAAGCGGCAGGCAATCCAGCTTCAATGACGCCAGCGCTGTTGGCCGAAATGACGTAAGCCATGTTCTCGACGGCGCGCGCGATCTTGGCCGCCTCTTTGGGCGCGCGCGGGCCACCGTAAACTTCCGAAGTCATATGGAGGAAGATCTCAGCACCGCGCATCGCCAAACAGCGCGCCACTTCCGGATAGAGTATCTCTTCGGAAGCGAGCGCAGCTAGATTCCCGATCTCTGTACGCGCCACCGGAAAGATCCCTTCCCAACCGTAGATCTCAAGATAGCGGTCGAGCACATCGTGTGGCGTCGGCGCGAACATCGAATTCAAACGACGATAACGGAGGATGACTTCGCCTGAAGGAGCGATGACGAAACAAGTTTGGAAATACAGACCTGGAAAGTGTCGGTCCAGTTCATATGCATTGCCAGCCAAGAATATCCCGCACTCGCTGGCGATGCGTCCAAGCGCGGCGTATTCCGGGCCATCCGCTTCGATGCAAGCTTTATCGCTCCACTCAGCGAAACCTTCGCGCACGGGGAATCCAGTGAGAAAATATTCGGGCAGCACCACCAGACGACAATCTCTGCCGATGAAGGCGATGCTCGCCGCGATCTGCTGAGCGAGGCGGCTGATCGTTTCGCGCATGATCGCGCGCGCTTCAACGCGATCGCGCGCGCCGTTGACCGCATGACAGGTCGTCTGCAGCGCCAAAGCACGATAGGCGGTCATCTCGTCTCATCTCCCTTGGGTTGCAGCCAGTCACCGATGCCGTAAGGATCCGACGCCGGTGCGGAAAAGTGTTCGTGCGCGATGCGCCAGCCATCGGCATCGTCGCGTCGCAAAACGAACGTGCCGCGAAAACGAACGACCCTTACTTCGCCGCGCACGCGCGCCCGAATCTCCACGATGCCCCCTACCCAAGCCATGTCAGCCGCCTCTTGCCCGAACGGCCCTTCCACCCAATCGCAGCTCATCAACTCCAAATCGGCCTCGACAAAAGCGCGCCAGCCTTGGCTAATGCGCGCAAAACCTTTGGTGGACCAGCGCGGTCCTTCGACGAAGACATAAGTCGTCTCCGCCGGAACGTAGCACCGAAGGATGTCATCGAGCCGCTTCTCGATCACGGCGCGAAAGAGCTTGCTGGCGACCTCCGTGGGAATCATCCGTCCGTCCTTCCGACCGCGCCGCGGCAACGTTGAAGAGCCGACGAGTTGCGACGGCAGCGACCGTCTCTGCCGATTTTTCTCAATTCCGCGCCGGGCTTCAACTGCGCGCGCTCAGCGCTGGCGACCCGAAACGTCCGAAAAGAACCGACCCTCGCGGCAAGTTCAGAAAGAAAGGGCGACCTTTCGCGCCAATTGGCGCGCCTAACTTTGCGCCGATCCTCGCAAAACGCCTGAAAAGAGAGCGCCCCCCACCGATGGCCGACAGATGCCGCCCCGGCGAGCGTCGCGCAACGCGATGACAGCGGCGATCAGCGTCCCAAAAGGTTCGCGAACTCCATCGTGAAACCGAAGACGAAAGACCGCCCAGGAGCCGGAGCGTTTTGAAAATGCTCGAAGTAGAGCAGGTCCGTCAAATTGTCCACGCCGGTCGTAAACGTCATCCGATACCGCTCGCGGCGCAGGTTGTATCCGCCGCGCACGCTTTGAACCGTGAAGTCGTTCAAACTGGCGAACGTCCCGTAATTGATCAGCGTCGGTCCTTGGAAGCCGGTCGGGTTGGCGCGCGTTACGCGCGCTTGATGGCGCAACGAGTACTCGATGAACCAACGCCCTTTGCGTTCGTTGAAGATGGCGCCGAAGATGCCGCGGAAGGGCGTGATGTTGCCGAGCGGAACATCATCGGGTGAGCCTTCCAATCGCACCGGAGTGTCGCTGCGATTGTATAGTCGTCTGATGATGTCAAGCTGCGTCGCCGTCGGCGACTTGTTCGTCCCATGCATCCAACCCATTGAACCGTAAGGCGTCAAGCTGCCCACCTCTCCAAGCGGCAACGCGACTTCATACGTTCCCTCGAAACCGTAGATCAAGTTCTTCGCTTGATTGATTCGGCCGTTGAACGAGACGGCATGCAATCCCCTGTTGAAAGGAGCGCCGAGCAAACCGTTCGCCGGATCCGCCGGAACGAGCAAGAAACCAGCGCCGAGCGGCGTCGGCGATCCCGGCGGCAAGGCGAAGATGATCAAATTGTCGAGGTCGTTGCGAAAATAGCCGAACGACCCGTTGAAGCGGTTGCGTTGAACTTTGACGCCGACATCGAAATTGCGCGCCGTCTCCGGCTCCAGATTCGGATTGCCGACGACGATGGCGCTCAAGATGTTCGGCAGCGGGATGAAATTACGTATGATGTACCTTTCGGTGACCGAAGGTTCGCGATAGGCGGTGGCAAAGCGGAAATAGGGGTTGATTCCCTGCGGAAACCTGAAAACGATGCCGACGTTGCCCGTAAACGAGGTCTTGCTAGTTCGCACGGGCGAGCGCCCACCGGCCAAATCGAGCAGGCGGCTAAGACTGTCGACTTGCGGAGCAAGCGGTCCCGGATTAGCGCTCAACACCGGAATGGATGCCCGCAAGATGACGAACTCCGCGCCGAGCGGAAAACCGCGCGTCACCTTTGCTTCGGTCTTCCAGTTGTCCAAGCGAAACCCGCCCGAAAGGCGCAACAAACGTATGCGGTCATATTCGAACTGGGCGAAAAACGCCGTGTCCGTGTAATCCGTGTCGGGCGAGCTGGCGCCGCGCGTCAACGTGTTGAAGTTCGGCTCCCGCGTAACGATGTTGCGAAAACCGTAGCGCGTAAACTCATCGCGCGATTGGTCGCGCAAGCGTTGAAAACCGGTGGTTACAAGCGTGCCGACGAAAGGGACCAACGTCGCTTGGACGTCTACGTTCAGCGTGGTAATCGAATTCTTGTTGTCGGTGAAGCTCCCCAAAATGAAGTTCGAGGGGCGCCCCGTGAACGAAAAGGTGTTGGTCGCCGGATCGACCACGAAACTGCTGCCGGATTGAATCGTGTAATCGAATTGATCTTGCGGGAAGACAAGCTTCTGACGGTAGAAGTTGATCGCCAAGCGAGCCACGCGCGGTCCGATGTCCAATCCTTCGTAACGCGCGCCGAACTTGTCGAAATGGCGAAAGCTTTGAAAGCGTTCCTGCACTTCAAACGGCGGCCCGGAGAAAGCATCGCCGAGCGCGGAGTGCTGGCTGTTCAGATACCTCAAGCGCAGATTGTGTCGGTTATTCGCCGATGGGTAGAACCAGAAATCGAGTTGATCGTTGAACCCGTGCGCCTGCCCGTTCAAGACCTCTCCATTGGCAGGCAGCGAGAAGACCGGGTACTGACTGGCGTTGTTGCCGGGAAACTGAACGTAAAACCTGCCGATGTTGAGCACGTCATCGAGCGTAATGGCCTTGCCGCCCGTGCGGTAGTTCGCGTTGCGAAAAAGCGATAGGCTCATGCGCAACGCCGCTTGCGGATTGCTCAGGTTCACCGCCACGTTCCCGCGCCGAGTGCGTCCGTTCGAGTGGTAATCGCCGTCCAAACGCAAGCCGAGCACCAACCCCTTGTCAGGTCGGTCCGGCCCTTTGGTCACCAGATTGATCGTTCCGGCGAGCGCGTCCGAACCGTACAGACTCGAACCAGCCCCCGCCACCACTTCGGCTGAAGCGAGCTGCGAGACGTCGATGATGCCGGGCGAAAGACCTGTTTGCAGATCCGTGCGCGCGTTGTTCAAGCGCTCGCCATCGATCACGATGAGCACGCGCGAAGAATCCAGCCCGCGTAAACGCGGACGCTCGCGCGCCGGGTTGGTTTCGCGCACGATCAAATTGGGCGTGCGCTCAATGGCTTGAAAGGTCGAGACTGGGCGACGTTGTTCGAGATCGGCTTCCGTGGTGACGCTCACCGTCTGCGGCGTCTCGACGGCGATGCGCGCGCTTCCTTTGCCCGCGGTCACCGTCACCACATCCTGCAAAGCGCCGGGCGCAAGCGCGAAGTTCTGAACAACAGGGGTCGAATCGGTGACGACGACGCTCGCTGCCGCCACAGCAAACCCTTCTTGGCTGACCGAAATGCGGTAAGAACCGGGCGCCAAATCACCCAACGCGTATCCACCCGAACCGTCAGTCGCCGTCGAAACCTCGCGACCGCTGGCGAGATTGAGGGCGCGCACCGTCGCGCCAACGACCACGGCCCCAGTCTGGTCCGTGACGGTGCCGGAAATGCGCGCGCCGGATTGTTGCGCGCGCAAAGCGCCGGGCAGACTGCAAAACAGCAAGAGAGTGAGACACGAAACCGTTAGGTTGCGAATCGAGGCGATCACTGGCAGCATAGGCGAACTCCTTCGGGAAATTTGTTTCGGACCCGTCCTTCAGCTTCTCGCGTACGAACCTCCGCCAAAGCAGCAAGCGTTCCCAACCTTGATTTGTACTAAATAGCTAACAATTATGCCTAATACGCTGAAAAGATCCGCTCCCGATACCCAGACGTCCCCGTTTTCGTTTTTTCCAAATTTGTTTTAATATAATGACAATAGATAGAAATACTGCAAACGGCGCCCGATGTCAATGGTTTTCTTCCGGGTGTCCGTCGAGGGAGGCAGAGAATGGCTCGATCTGGTTTCACCAACGCAGCTCGTCTTGCTGCCCGTTGGCGCAAGGCGCGCGTCGCATCGCTGCTCTTACCGCTCTTCGTAACCACGATCGGTGCCGCGCCGCAGCGCCCTTCCAAACGACAGCTCGACGAACTTTACATGCGAACGCAAGGGCGCACCGACGGGCGCGACATCGTCTACTACATCAGCGGGTTCGTCTATTCTTTCATTCCGGGCCAGCGCCCGCAGAAACTCTTCGGCATGGAAGGCTACAACATACGCCGTTTGATCCCGACGCCGGAGCGCGATGGCTTCTTCGTCGCAACGCGCGAGATCGTCTTCTACACCGATCCGCAGACCGGGCAAGTGCTTTCGACATGGAAGAATCCGTTCACTGGCCAGATCAATGAAGTTTTTCACGTCGCCAACGATCCGGTCAACCAACGCATTCGCGTGCGCGAGGACGGACTGCGTTACGTCTCGCTCGACGGCAAGCAGGATCGCGGCGCGATTCAGCCCCCGCGCGAATGGGAGCAGTTCTACGTCTGGACCAGCGATGTCTTTCCCTTCTACTCGTTGCCGGGTTGGTCGCGCAACTACACCGCCGCTGAGATGTTCGACTTCTACGTGCCGAAGTCCGCGCTTGCCGGAGACGGCACGCCCGACGTCATGGTCAGTTGGACGCGCGTCGGTCCATGGCTGCCGTGGATGGGGATGGATGGACGTGAAGGGCAACTCGTCTATCATGCGCAGAGCAAGCTCCTGCCGTCATGGGAGGAACTTCCGCCGTGGATGAAGGATCTGGTGCGCGAGCGCTATCCACTCTACATGAGCGCGCCAGAGCGCGTCGATCCAGCGCGTCCCAATGCAACCTCTTGGAACGTCTATCGCGCGGAGATGGAAAAACGCCGGAAGACGCCCGCGGTGAATCAGCGACGCAACTGAAAAGCAGGAACTGCGGCGAAGAACGGACAGCGGAGATGAAAGGCTCAGCGATGACGACGAACCGAGAGCTGCTTCAAAGAACAGAGGCGATGATTGAAGTTCCGATGAAAATAACTTTTCTTTTCCTCCTCTTCGTTGCCGCCGCATACTATGCAAACGCCCGCGCGCAACGGGTCGTTGGCGGCGTGTATGAAGTATGCATTGGAACGCGCGATGCCGCGCCACTTGTCGCTTACTGGGAACGTTTCGGTTACCGCGTAGGCGAGCAAGGCGCCCTTGATGCCGAACAAGCTCGCAAGCTCTACGGCGTAGCCTCTGCCGTGCGCTCGATTCGGCTCTATCACCAAGAAGCCGATCACGGCTTGATTCGACTGATGGTTTGGGAGCGCCCCGTGGGCGAAGGACTCGGCATGGCCGGGATGAAGACGCTCGGCAACCGTTGGGGCGCGATGTTGACCACAGACATCTTCAACATCTTGAATCACGCCGAAGAGGCCGCTGCGCGCGGCATGCCGATCCTCTACGTCGAACCGCAACGCGCCGAAATCTATCGCGTCGAGCAACGTCCTCGCCCCTTTCTCGATGAACTCCCTTGCGTGCGCGAGATGCTTTTGATTCAACCGCTGACGCGCCAAGTCATCTTTCAACGTTTCGGCTACACGCTGCCGCTCTACGGCAAGGTCAACGAAGCAGCCCCTTTTCACACCAGTCAGATCACGCACTTCGGCATGGTGGTCCAGACGCGGCTCGAGGCGCTCGATTTCTACGACAAAGTGCTCGGCCTATTGCGCGTGCGCGACCGCGTCCAAAGCGACGCCGACGATCCTTCGGCGCGCCGCATCTTCAATCTTTCATCGGGAGAGAGCTATGTGACCACGGATTTCGACGATCCGCGTTCGTCCAAAGACGACCCGCAACGGATGCGCTCCGGGAGGTTGAAGATCATCAACTTCGTCTCGCACGCCAAGCTCGAGGATCGCCGCGCACAATCGCGCCCCGGCTATCTAGGCTACTCGCTTTACACCTTGCGTGTGAGCGACATCGAAGCCTACCATCGCCGCATCCGGTCCAGCGCAGCGACCGAAGTCACCGAGATCACCCTCAACGAATTCGGCGAACGGAGCTTCTCTTTCGTCGCGCCCGATGGCTACTTCTGGACCCTGATTGAAGGACGCTGATCCAGCGCGACAGACCGCGCGTCATATTGTCAGAGCAGAGGAAATGATGCAACGCAGATTGAAGGAGAAAGTGGCGATCGTCACGGGCAGCGGGCGCGGCCTCGGGCGCGCCATCGCAGAGAAGCTAGCGCGCGAAGGGGCCGCGGTGGTCCTCAATTCGCGCACCAGAGAACAGCTCGAAGCCGTGCAGCGCGAGATCGAATCCTTCGGTGGGCGCGCCGTGATCGCCGTTGGGGACGCAACGAACGAAGAGGACATCAACCGCATCGTCAGCATCGCACGCGACGTTGACGGAAGGATCGACATCCTCGTCAACAACGCAGCTCACACCGGCGTCGGTCTGTCGGTCGCGGAGATGAGCGTTGAGACTTGGGATGGGATCTTGCGAACCAACCTACGCGGTCCCTTTCTCTTCTGTCGCGCCGTGATCCCGCATCTTCAAGAGCAACGGAGCGGACGCATCATCAACATCGCCTCGCTGAGCGCCAAGAACGCCCTTCCATTCGCCAGCGCGGATGCCGCTGCCAAAGCCGGCCTGCTTGCACTGACGCGCGTGCTCGCCGCCGAACTCGGCCCCCACAACATCACGGTCAACGCCGTCGTTCCGGGGCTCGTGCCCGATACGGAGCTGGCGCGCGAATTCATGCAGAAGCTCGGCGCGCGCTTTGGCGCGGCGCCGGAGGCGATGGAAGAGAACATGCGCCGACGCGCTCTGCTGGGCCGCCATCCAACTGCTTTAGAGATCGCCGAGGCGGTAGCATTTCTCGCGTCGGATGCCGCCTCGTCCATCACGGCGCAAAGCATCAACGTCTGCGGTGGGATGAGCGTGTGCTGAACGGTGCGACTCGGAATATCCAAGCGCACGCCGAAGATCGAACGACGCGCCTTGAAAACAGACTCATCTTGCGTGCCCTTCGCTCCTGACCGTTGTCTTTTGCCGATTGTCCCTCGTATTTTGTTCTGCGCCAGCGCGCCCGCAGCGCCATTCAGCGCCGTCGAAATAGTCTTTTCGGGAACTCCTTGGTCCAGTCCGCACAACGCACGCGCACGCTTCATGCGCGGTCACGCTTTTGGGGTACAATCATTCGCGCAAACAACTTTCGCAGGAGATCAGCGCATGGAAGCTAGATATTACCCGGGCGTAGAAGTCGATGTGCCGGAACTGATCGCCGAGCTACGCCGCATCTTCGATCAAGACGAGTACGAAACGCAGACCATGCACGTCGCGGCGACGGCCGTGCTCCAAGCGCGCAAGTCGAGCACGTGGCGCAACATCACCGGCCTTTCCTATGCGCTCACCGTCAAGATCACGCCCGAACACGGCGGCACGCGCGTTGAAATCGGCATGCAGAAATGGTTCGACAAAGCGGCGGTGGCGGTGGTCGCAGCCATCCTTTCGTCTGGGCTGCTGCTCGCGCTTCCGGCCATCGGTGCATACTGGCAATACAGATTGACCGAGGAAGCTTGGAAAGTGATCGAAGATCACATCAGCCGACGAGCAGGCGGTTACGTTCCGCCGCTGCCCGGACGGTGCGGCACATGTGGCGCGACCATCACGGCCAACTCCTCTTTCTGCACGACTTGCGGCGCCGACTTGCGCCCCAGTTTAACGTGCACGTCGTGCGGCGCAGTGCAGCGCGAATTGACCGCGCGCTACTGCAGCCGTTGTGGGCATCCGCTCAGGAAAACGTAGTTTAGGCCCAGCGGGAAAGCTCAAGATCCGGTGCGGATACGGCGCTCCATCATGACTGTTTCAAGCCCACAGCGGAAAAGTTCGAGCGGCGCATCTCACCGCCTTTACTTTCAGAAAAACTTAAATTCCTCTGAATTTTAATATTCGAACGTCCATTTCAAACGCACTGTTACGAGGTCTGTTGAAACGCGGGACGATTTGGAGGCGACGGAAAGCGCGTGCTGTTGCAAGGGGCCGCTCTCTGGCACAGGCCAATCCCGTTCAAGACTTGACCGGGCGATCGCCTAGTTTCTGAAATCCCGCTTTTCCATGCGCCTGCAGTCAGAAGTTTCAGCGCCCAAAGCCGCGTGTGAGACATTTCGACCTTTCGAGCGACCTTTCACAACCCGATTTCCGATCGAGCCCCCGACCGCTTAAAACTCCTTTCGGCTTGACCGTTTCATACGTTGGAGTCGAACGAGGTCGCCAGCCTCCTCCGCCGCGCCCCGTTTCAAGGCGTGCTCCCGCCCTCTTCGCCTCCTTTCTTCCCCTTCTTCTTTTCCGTTTCGACCTGCCTCGGGCGCGTCGCTTCTGCTGGCGGCGGGGCGGCTTCGCGCGAAGGTTTGCTCGGCTCCTCGACTTGCCGCGGCGTCGCTTGTGGTTTCACCTCGTTCACCGTTGGTGCTCCGTCTATTCCCGGCGGCACAGGGGGCAGCGCGATCTCTTCGAGCTTTAACTCAGTGCTCGATGCTGGCAGCGCGTTCTTGGCGTCGAGCGCTGCTTGTTGCGCTCGTTCTTCCGCCATTTCGCGCTGGCGCTGCAAATAGAGTTGGCGTATGTCTTCCGGCATCGCGGGCGGCTTTTCAAAATCCTCTTTCGGTTTATTCTTCAGGAAATCCTTCATGAAATCAATGAAGATTGGAAGCGCGCCGCGTCCACCGGTCATATCGCGCCCGAGCGACTTCTTCCGCTCCGGATATCCCATCCACACGCCCGTGACGTAGGTTGGCGTGTAGCCGATGAACCAAACGTCCGTATGGTCGTTGACCGTACCGGTCTTGCCCGCCAATGGCACGCCAAGCGATTTGGCCGCCACAGCCGTTCCGAACTCGACGACGCCGCGCATCATTTGGACCATGGTCAAAGCGACGTATTCGCTGGTCACCTTGTAGGTGGTCCGCTGCCACTCTTCGAGCACGTTGCCGTCGCGATCGATCACGCGACGGATCAAGTGCGGTTCGACGCGCACGCCTTTGTTGGGGAAGGCCGAGTAAGCCGACACCATTTGAATGAGCGGCACTTCAGTGGCACCAAGCGCCGAAGGCAGATAGGGCGCCATCGGCACCGTGATGCCGAAGCGACGGACCATCTGCGCACCCGTTTGAATGCCGACCATATCGAGTAGATGGACGGCTGGGATGTTCAAAGACTTAGCCAGCGCGATCTTCATCGGCACGTCCGGATTGCTCGTCGAACCGTCGTAGTTGTGCGGTTGCCAGTCGCCGCGCTTGATCGGCGCACCGCTGATGATCGAATCGGGCGTCAACCCCCACTCCACAGCCGCCGTGTAGACGAATGGTTTGAAGGCCGATCCCGTTTGGCGGTAGGCTTGCGTCGCGTTGTTGAACTTGTTGGTCGTAAAATCGTAGCCGCCAACCATGGCGACGATCTCGCCGGTTTTGGCGTTCAAGCAAACGAGCGCTCCTTGCACCGCCGGGATTTGCGACAGTTCGACCTTAAGCCGCTGGTTGTCGTGATCCACCTCCTTGATCTTGAACTCAGCTAAGTACCCGACGGGCAGCTCATCTTTCGGCTGACGTCCTGAACGTCCCATGTCTTTAGCCGTCACGGTCGCGTAGTAGCTGCCGAAACGGACGGTCGCTTCGTTGCGTGTCCGGTCCACCGCGACGATCAAACCCTTGACGTATTCACCCGGTTCGTAGTCATTGCCGTACCAATCAGGATGTTTGTAGCTCGCTAGCTGCTGCGGCGTCGTCACGGGCACGCCGTTGATCTCAGCGCGGATGTAGGCCGAACGCCAGCCGCTGTGGGTGCGATCGTACTCGCGCAATCCAGCGCGCAAGGCTTGGTAAGCTTTCTTCTGCGCGGCGACGTTGATCGTCGAATAGACGCTCAGCCCGCCCTGCGCAACGCGCGTCGTGTACTTGTCCTCCAAATACTGCCGGATCTCTTCCACCGGATAGTCGAACGGCGTTGAACGCTGTTGCGCCGGATAGTAGGCCGTGTCAGCAAGCTTGATCGGCTTGGCCTTGGCCGCATCGGCTTCCGCTTGCGAAATGAAGCCGTTGTCGGCCATTAACTGGAGGACGAGATCGCGCCGCTCCTTGGCCGCGCGCGGGTTGACGGTTGGCGAATACTGACTTGGAGCCTTCGGAATGCCTGCCAACAACGCCGCCTCTTCGAGCGTCAAATCCTTGACCGTCTTGCCGAAATAGGTCTCGGCCGCCGCTTCGAATCCGTAGGATCCGGCGCCGAGGAAAATGTGGTTGGCGTACATCTCAAAGATCTGCTTCTTGGTGTAATACCGCTCGATCTGAAGCGCCACCAGCCACTCGTTGAATTTGCGGCGATAGGTCTGCTCGCGCGACAAGAAGAGGTTGCGCGCCAGTTGTTGCGTCAAGGTTGAACCGCCTTCGCGCCGGCCCAAGGTGACGTTCTTGTAAAGCGCACCGAGAATGCGAATCGGGTCGAGTCCGATGTGATCGAAAAAGCGTACGTCCTCGACGGCGAGGATGGCGTTTCTGAGCACCGGCGGAATGTCATCATACTTGATCGGGATGCGCCGTTCGAGCGCGAATTCACCGATCACCGTCTCGCCGTCGTCGGCGTAAACGCGCGTGACGACGCTGGGCCGATATGTCGCCAGCGCCGCCACTTCGCTGGCAGCGCGCGAGTAGTTCAGCCAGTAAGCGATGACGATGCCGGTTAACCCGCCAGCGGTGAGCGCCAGCAGTAAAAGCACCGGAAGCCACAAGCGACGCGCCACCGCGCTCTTGCTCTTCTTGTTGAAAGCGCCCCTCTTCCGATCAAACTCCGTCATCCTGTTCGCCATCCGATGGACCTCGTTTCAGGGTTGGTTGCCGTCGTACAGAGCAGGGAGAGAACAGACCGCATCGCGCCGGAAATTATAACTTGGAGCGCCTCGCTGATGCCAACGCCCCGCGCGCCGCGCCGTTGCACGCTTTTTCGGACGCTTGGGAGATCAAACGGTTTGGATTTCGCTGCTGAATGGTTGCCCTAGAGCATCGAGTTGATTGCCGAAACGCGCCGTAAAGCCCAACCCCCAGGGTGGAGGATAAGAGGCGGTGCGCGGACCGCTACGGCGCGAATGCTTTTCGGTCGTCCTTCCTTGAATTCCAGCGAAAAGTCCTGTATTATTATATGCGTCCTTTAGAATTTGTATCTGAGGGATTTCGGGGGCGACAGGTTTCGACAGAAGTCAAAGTCGCTCGTCGGATGCATGCCGGGCTTGCTCCATGCAGCTCGTTAAAAAGCATGGGGGAAAACAACTGCCAATACTCAAGAATTGGCTCTCGCTGCTTAAAGACGCAAGCGAGCGTCTCGCTTGTCGGTCGCTCACGCCGACAAGATGAGATGTCACCCGAAGTGAGCTAGCTCGCGCTTCGGCGTTCGGGGAGCGCGAGCGAAGAACCGATCCGAACTAGTCGTCGACGGGGTCTTCGCCGCTTCACTTACCCGCAGACGACGAAGATGGCTTGCACAAGCCAAAGAGAAGCGGCTAAGCATGTAGAGTCCGAGAGTGACGGCTTCTGGACCCGAGTTCGAGTCTCGGCGCCTCCACCAAAATCTTTCTCCCTAGTTTTCGTCAAAATTGACAAGCGTTCCACTACGTCTCAAAAGAGCGCGTCCAGCGCTTCTTCCACTGACCGCACGCCGACGACTCTCACGCCGAGAAGCTTTTGGAGACCGGCCGTATTGGAAGCAGGCATGATGATGCGCCGAAAACCGAGCGCTTGCGCTTCGCGCGCGCGCGCCGCGGCCTGCAAGCTACCGCGCACTTCGCCCGTCAATCCCACTTCGCCGAAGACCACCGTGTGCGGCTCCACGGGCAAGTTGCGAAAGCTCGAAGCGATGGCGGCGACGATGCCGAGGTCGGCGGCAGGTTCATCTATTTCGAGGCCGCCTGCAACATTGACGAACACATCATCGCCAAGCAAGTGAAAGCCCATGCGCTTTTCCAGCATGGCGATCAGCAGTGAGACGCGATTGAACTCGATGCCTTCCGCGACGCGCCGTCCCGCACCGTACTTCGAGCCCGAAACCAGCGCCTGTATTTCGACCAGCATCGGACGCGTTCCTTCCATGCACGCCGTGACGACCGAGCCAGCCGCCCCTATCGGACGCTCTTGCAGGAAGATCTCCGAGGGATTCGCCACGGGGACAAGACCGCGTCCGGTCATCTCGAAGACGCCGAGCTCATTGGTCGCGCCAAAGCGGTTCTTCGCTGCGCGCACGATGCGATGCTGATGGTGGCGTTCGCCCTCGAAATAAAGCACCGTATCGACGATGTGCTCCAGCGCTTTCGGCCCGGCGATGGCTCCTTCTTTGGTTACGTGTCCGATGAGAAAAACGGGGATGGTCAAGCTCTTGGCAAGCATGAGCAACCGACTGGCCGCTTCGCGCACTTGCGAGACCGATCCCGGGGCCGACTCCAAGCTGGCCGAAAAGACCGTCTGAACCGAATCGATGATCACCGCGCCGGGCGCCATGCGTTCGATCTCTCCGATGATCGTTTCGAGATTGGTCTCCGGCAACAGATAGAGATTTTCCGCTTCCAATCCGAGCCGCTCGCCGCGCATTTTGATCTGTCGTTCCGATTCCTCGCCCGACACGTAGAGCACGACAAGGCCCTGCGCGCTCAAGCGGTCAGCGACCTGTGCGAGCAATGTCGATTTGCCAATGCCCGGATCGCCACCGATAAGCACCAAACTGCCGGGGACGATGCCGCCCCCGAGAACGCGGTCGAACTCGGTTATTCCAGACGAAATGCGCGCCTCATCCTGTGATTCGATCTCGCTATAGGGGACGGGGCGTGCGTGCCGTGTTGGACCTCGCGCGCGCCCTTTGGTGACCGCAGGCGCGCGCTCTTCGACGAACGAGTTCCACTCGCCGCAATCAGGGCATTTGCCCAGCCACTTGCGCGCCTGATGACCGCAGTTTTGACAAACGTAATGTGTCGCAGGCGTTTTAGCCATCCCCTTTCTTCTCGCAAAACTCAGCGACGCGTCTCGACTTGGAACTCCTTGAAGATAAAATCATCGCTGAAAACCGTCTACAACTCAAAGCGCGCGGGAACAAATCGCTTCGTCCGAAGCCCAAAATTCATTGCTTCTCGAGGAGTCGGTGACAGGCGAAAGCAGCCGAACGGTCTTCTCGCATCCGGTCGAACGCACAATCGCTTGCGACGGCGCGTTGTCGCTGATCGTCGCTGCCAACGTTCACGCGTCGCTGCTAGCGCTCTTGACCGTGTGGGGCTGCTTGATGGGCGAAGCCGAACCGTAACCGCGCGCAATGTTCGTCGCTCGCGATTGGCGAAATGCCTCAAGACGGGCCTCTCATCAAAGTGATCGAGCTGTCCCCTTTATTACCGCTCAAAGAGCCGAAACTGCGTCCAGCGCGCACCACTTCGCTCGGAGCGGTTTATGGTCGGGAGCTCGGTTTAATAGCGAAATATCGGGAGATCGCTCGCCGTTTGGGCATCGCCAGCACGGTCGAAACGAAGGTTGAAGCGGAGATTTTGACCAATGAGATGCAGCACGTCATTTCGGCGCAGATCATCGGCGCCTCATCGTGCAGCGGCGGTCACGCGCCACGCACGCTTCACGCCGGCTTTGGTTTCCGGCCAACCGGTGCGGGCTCGCGGCGTGATCGCCTTTCGCTTCGTTCTCGATACGAGACGAAAGGCGTCGGACCTTTCAAGTCGCTCAGTCCGACGCCGATCTCATCCAGTGATCTGAAGCTAACGGAGCTTTTCAGCTCTGCTCGCCGTACGCTCATCTTCAAGCCGGCTGCCTTCGGGTGCGCGCAACGCTTCGCGCCGCGGCAGTTCAGGTTGCTCATCAGCTGCCGCTTCCCCTTCGGCGACGCCGCGCTTGAATTCGCGTATGCTCTTGCCTAAACCACGCGCAAGCTGCGGCAAACGGGTGCTACCAAAAAGCAGCAACAAGATGAATAGGATGACGAGCAGCTCTTGATAACCGAGAGCCATCTGGTACATTGTCTTTCCTCTACGTTCCTCTGAGCGACGCGCTTTCAGCTTTGCGCGTCCGATTCGTAGAACAGATACTTTCTCCACGTCTCATCGGTCCGTCCCAAATAGCGCATGATCTGCCGATTGACATGGAGCGAGAATCCACGCGGACGCCGAATGAGCTTCATGCCAGCCTCTTCGGGCGTGCGGTTGCCTTTGCGGTGGTTGCACCGCCTGCAGCACGCGACCAGGTTATCCCAGGTCGATTCGCCGCCACGCGAGCGCGGAACGACGTGGTCGAGCGTCAACTCCGACGGCGGAAGGTGTTGACCGCAGTACTGGCACGTCGAATGGTCGCGCAGCAAGATGTTCTTGCGCGAGAGCGTGCGATTCTTGTAAGGGATATGAATATAGTCGGTCAAACGAATGACCGAAGGCGCACGCATCTCCATGCGAGCCGAACGGATCAGATGCCCATTGTACTCTTCGACGCGCGCGACCCCCTTGAAGATCATCACGATGGCGCGCCGCTCGGTACACACGTTGATCGGCTCGTAGGAAGCATTTAATACTAGAACACGCCTGTTCATACCCATTCCGCAATCGTTTCTTCGGCTCGCCTTGATGAAACCCTCCAATGAGCATGTTGGAGCAACAAGGTTTTGAGCTTCCGCAACCGTCTCTTTAGGCTCGCCTCGATGAAACGGCCTTCAGCCCCGATATTACGCGACTTTCGTCGCTTGTGTCAAAAAGCGCCCCTTCGCTAGCCGCAGCCGGTTCCCCTTCGTTTGAAGGTTAGACGGTCAGTGTTACAAACGAGTTGCCGAAGACTTACGCGGCTCTCGCAAGCGGTGCTTTTGCCATAGAGGGTCACCGCGCGACGAAAGCGGCGCGTGCGATGCTGAGCACGTAAACCGCTTCGGCTCCAGCGTCGAGAAGCGCGCGCGCCGCTGCTGAAGCGGTCGCGCCGGTGGTTAGCACATCGTCCACCAGCAGTATGCGCTCTCGCTGAACCAAACGCGGGGCAGCGACGGCGAACGCCTTCTCGACGCTCCCCCGCCGCGCACGCGCATCCATCAGCGAACGGTAGGTTGGCGTATGGGCCAGGCGCACGAGGCTCTTCTCATCCACAGGCAAAGCGAGCCTTTTGCCGACAGCGCGAGCGATCACCTCCGCTTGATTGAAACCTCGTTCGCGTCGCCGTTCGACATGAAGCGGAACGGCGACGATGCGCGTCGCAAGACAGAGCGGTTCGCACCGCGCAACGGCGGTGAGCAGATCGGCAAGCCGCGCGCCGATCTTGGGCGTTCGTTTCAGCTCGAGCACGGCAGCGCGCAACGCGCCGTCATAGGAACCGACGGCGCGCGCGGCAGTGAACTCCTCTGCCACACAGAGACGACACGCGTCCGTCTTCGCTCCTTGCCACTTCGCCCCGCACTTACTACACAACGATTCATCAGCGCCGAAGATCGGCGCTGCTTTCCAGCACTCGGCGCAGGCAGGCCAATCCGCACGCGCCTCCACGCTCGCTCCGCAAAGCGCGCATCCGTGCGGGTACGTCACGGCAAGCAGCGCGTCGCAAAAGAGATCAACGATCCGCCAGCCCAAAGCTTGACCTCAAGACAACCTTTTTTCGTTGCGACCCGAAGTTATTTTTCCCTTAAGCGTGCGCTTTGCAAGACGAACGACGCGCGAGAGCTTAACGAAGAAGCGCTTGGCTGGCCCAGCAAACGCCGGTCCGATGGTGATCGAAGATCGCAGCGGAAAGTCCCACGGGAGCATGCTCTAGCCAAGCACGCTGCGCGCCGTTCTCGACTGAGAGAAGAAACGCTTAGCTTGACGATGATCCTCAGCGCTTCGATCTTTCATGACGCTCGGCTCTACTCCTCTTCTTGATTCAATAGTCCGCGCTCGTAAAGATCCTGACAACGAAGACAGTATCTGGCCCAAGGCAGAGCCTCCAGACGCTTATCTTGCACCGGTTCACCGCAGTTGACGCATAGACCATATTCTCCCTCCTCGATGCGTTGCAACGCCTCATCGATCAAACGCAGCAAGCGTCGGTCGTTGTCCGACATCGAGACCATGAGTTCTTTGGCGTATGCATTGGCCGCCATATCCGCTGGATCTTGCGTCTCTTCCATATCGCGCTCGCGGCTCCTCATCTCCGCTTCCATCACTTGACGAAAGAGCGCTTCGCGCCGTTCCAACAACTTATCACGAAAAGCCCTCAACCTCTTCTTGTCCATATGCGCTCTCGAGACTCCTCCCATCCCTGCTTGCCTCACGACGAAGGACGATCGCGGCCCTTCGCGAAGACTATTCTTGGTACGGCAACCCGCGGACGATCGTATACGCGCGGTAGAGCTGTTCGACCAGAAGCACGCGCGCCAGCCCATGCGTGAGCGTTAAGCGCGATAAACACCATCGCATGTTGGCTCGCTCCCGAATCTCCGGAGCGACGCCGAGATGCCCGCCAATGACGAAGGTCACTTCCTTTACCCCGTTGATCTGCCACTTCTCCAGTTTGGAAGCTAGGTCATGCGAACTCCACTCCTCGCCTTGCGTATCGAGCAACACGACGTGCGCATCGGGCCGCAAAGAAGCCAGGATGCGTTTGCCTTCGTCTTGCAAGATGTTGCGTTCGCTGGCGCCCGCTCCCTCGCGCAGCTCGATCACTTTGCACGAAGCGAAACGCGTCAGTCGTCGCACGTAATCTTGCAGCAGGCCGCGGATATGCGCGTTCTTGGTTTCACCGATCCAGACGAAACGGAATCTCATCTCTTCACGCTCTCTATGTGGTATCGTGCGATCTTTTCGTACAGGTTCTTGCGGCTAATACCCAGAATGCGTGCCGCTTCGGACTTGTTGCCGCGCGCTGCCGTCAAGACTTCGCGGATGTACTCGGCTTCGACTTCGGCAAGCGTTGGGCGCTCGCGTCGCCTCCGTTGTGACCTTGCCGCCAGACGCACGGCGTCGGGCAAATCCGCGACTTCGATCCTATCGCCTTCGCAGACGATCACCGCCCGCTCGACGATGTGCTGCAATTCGCGCACATTGCCGGGAAAGTCGTAATCGTCCAGCAGACGAAGCGCCTCGGTCGAAAAACTTTTGATGCGCTTCCCGTGCTTTGTGCGCGCCGCGACGAGGAAACGGCGTGCCAGCTCACGCACATCTGCGCGGCGCGCGCGCAACGGCGGGATTTCGAGCCGCACGACGTTCAGACGGTGGAACAGGTCTTCACGAAAGGCGCGCCGTCGCACCGCGCCATCCAGATCAACGTTGGTCAACGCGATGATGCGGGCGTCGACGCGCAGCGCACGTCGTCCGCCGAGCCGCTCGAACTCACGCCGTTCGATGACGCGCAACAACTTCGCCTGTGCATCGGCAGACAGCTGCGCCACTTCGTCGAGCACGAGCGTGCCGCCCTGCGCGCCTTCGATTCGTCCAGGCATGGTTCGATTGGCGCCGGTGAATGCCCCGCGTTCGTAACCGAAAAGCTCAGCTTCCAGCAAGCTCTGCGCCAGTCCCGCGCAATCTATTTTGACGAGCGGCGCGCTGGCGCGCCGACTGCGCTCGTGAACGAATCGCGCTAAAAGGTCTTTGCCTGTCCCGGACTCGCCGGTGATGAGAAGCGTTGCATCCGTGCGCGCGACGCGCTCGGCCATCCTCACGATCTCGAGCATCGCCGGAGACTTTGCGACCAATTCCATCACTCGGTCTCTGCCTCGACGTGGTCTCCGGGCAATCGGACGCGCTTGGCCTCGCGCCATAACCGTTCGAGATCGTAAAAGCGACGCGCTGGCTCGGCAAAAACGTGGACGACCAAATCACCGTAGTCGAGCAGGATCCACTCGGCCGTCGCATACCCCTCGACGTGTGCAGCACGCACGCCAGACTTCTCGAGCCTTTCGGTCACTTCGTCAGCGATCGCTTGCACTTGGCGCGTGCTCGTCCCGCTCGCAATGAAGAAATAGTCGGTGAAGTTGGCTACTTCGCGAAGATCTAGGACGATGGGTTCGACGGCCTTTTTGTCGCTGGCCGCTTCCACCGCCACCTGAATCTTCTGGTCCACTGTCAACCCCTCTCTCACCGCTCTTTTTGCCAGCTCCCGATTCATGCTCCTATCGATAGAGTTCATGTTTGCGGATGTAATCAGCCACCGACCTCGGCACCAACTCGTCGAGCGTTTCCGGGGCTTTGCGCACCGCGTGTCGCACCTCGGTGGCCGAAAGATCTTCTTGCACGATGTCGGTTAAAAATATCCTCTTCTCCCGATTGGCAACAAGCGCCCGCTGCGCCTCTGTTGCCCTCTTTCCGCGAAGGTCGATGATCCGCGCGCTCACTTCCGCTGGAACGTGATCGGTCCGTAGTTCGTACCCGGGACGCGCGACGACGATGTGATCCACCATCGCCAGAACACGTTGCCAATCGCGCCACGTCTCAATCTCCAGCCACGAATCAGCTCCCATGACAAAGAACAAGCGCGCCGAATCGTCGTACTTTGCGCGCAAACGGGTCAGCGTGTCAATCGTGTAAGGGCGCTCCGGCGACTCCAGTTCCACGGTCGAGAGCCGAAGGCGCGCTTCCATCTGCGTCGCCAGCGCTAACATCGCAAAGCGGTGAAACGGCGACGCCGACGGCACCGCGCGCTTGTGTGGCGCGATGTGGGCCGGAATGAACCAGAGTTCGTCCAACGCGAAAAGTTCGCATACCGCTTTCGCAACGGCGAGGTGACCGTTGTGCACCGGATCGAAG
>NZ_PSLQ01000002.1:0-21378 GCF_040289685.1 Pyrinomonas sp. | reverse complement strand
CCGCCGTAAAGCGCCAGTTTAATCCGCTCCATCCGTCAATGCCCTCAAGACCCACAAGCGCGCTTGGCGGCCACTTTCAGACCGGTCCAGCGCAAGACATCACCCGGAAGGTTCATCGGGCGCCGGAGCAGCCCGCGCACACGACTCTAATCAACCGAAGTGTTCTGGAATTGGCTTCAGCATATACCCGCATCGAGACCGCGCGCGACTTTAGTTAACCGAACTCGCTTCAGGTACAGGCGTCACGCGCTCAAGCTTTTCGATTCTCCCGCCGCTTCAGTTTGAAGCTCGTCAAGCTTGCGCGCCACCGCGCGCAGCAGCTCGTCCACGCCTTGTTTCGTCACCGCCGAGATGGCGTGAAATTCACGCCCATCCATTTGCACGCGAGCGCGTAACCGTTCGAATCGAGCGCGCTCGTCGAGCGCGTCGATTTTGGTTGCCACCACGATCTGTGGCCTTTCGGCGAGACCTCGATCGTATTCGGCCAACTCGCGGTTGATCACCTCGTAGTCGCCCACCGGATCGCGCCCTGAAAAGGATGAGACGTCGACCAGATGAAGCAGCAGCCGCGTGCGCTCGATGTGACGCAAAAACCGATCGCCGAGTCCAGCGCCGCGATGTGCCCCTTCGATCAAACCGGGGATGTCGGCGACAACAAAGGTGCGAAAGTCGCCGAGATCAACGACGCCTAGATGCGGCTCCAATGTGGTGAACGGGTAGTCGGCGATCTTCGGACGAGCCGCCGAAATGGTCGCGATCAAGGTCGATTTGCCGACATTCGGGAAACCAACCAGCCCGACGTCGGCCAGCAGCTTCAATTCGAGCTGCAGTTCGCGTTCCTCGCCGGGGCTGCCCTGTTGATGGTAACGCGGGGCGCGGTTTGTCGAAGTGGCGAAGTGAGCGTTGCCGAATCCGCCGCGTCCGCCGCGTGCGGCGAGAAAGCGCGCGCCGTGCGCGGTCAAATCGCACAGCAACTCGCCCGTTTCAGCGTCGAAGACCTGCGTTCCGACCGGCACGCGCACGATGACATCGGCACCTGCGCGCCCAGAGCGATTCGCCCCTTCGCCGTGACGGCCATTTTCAGCTGTGTGCTCTGGATTGTAACGCAAGTGCAGCAGCGTGTTGAGCGATTCATCGGCTTCCAACCACACGTCGCCACCGCGCCCGCCGTCGCCGCCCGAAGGGCCGCCCCGTGGGACATACTTCTCGCGACGAAAAGCGGTCACTCCGTTTCCGCCGCGCCCACCACGCACGCGAATCTTGACTCGGTCGATGAACACAAGATCTTTAGATGCGTCCGCGTTGCGCCTAGTACCCCATCGAATCAATAAGCAATACGAACGTTCGCTCCGCCACAGACTGAAATCGCGGTCCTAAATTAAGGCTTCAGATCCAATTAGAACCAGTCCATCTGGAGCTGGTTCAGACCGCAAAAACAAAGCGACGCCCGCGGCCACTCCTGCGGCACGAGCGTCGTCTCGCCTCGCTGATACGTTCCGAAAGCCTATGCGACGGCCTGCTGGCCTTCAGTGGTCGCCGCGGGATAAACGCTGATGAATTTACCCAAACGCCCTTTGTCCTCGAACCGAACCACGCCATCGATCAGCGCATAGAGCGTATCGTCTTTGCCGCGTCCGACGTTCTTGCCCGGTTTCCACTTGGTTCCGCGCTGGCGCGCCAATATGTTGCCGCACAACACGTGCTCGCCGCTGAACTTCTTTAATCCGAGCCTTTTGCCGACCGAATCGCGACCGTTACGCGAAGAACCGACGCCTTTCTTGTGTGCCATGACCTTTTCACTGCCTCCTCGTCCTTGAAGTCCCTGGCCTGCTCTTCATCAGCCAATCGAATCTATTTTCACCGCCGTGTAACCCTGCCGGTGCCCCTTTTTGCGCTTGTACTGTTTGCGCCGTTTCTTCTTGAAAACGATGATCTTCTCGCCGCGTCCGTGTCCGACGATGGTTCCCACCACGCGCAAACCTTCGACCACGGGGGCGCCAGTGCGCACCCCGTCATCTCCGGCGACCAGCAGCGCTTCGAACTCCACCTGCGTGCCCGGCTCTTTGGCGATGGTCGGCACGCGCAGCGTTGCGCCCGGTTCGACGCGAAACTGCTTTCCGCCCGTTCTGATGATTGCGTATGCCACTTCTACCTCCTCTCACCCTAAACGTCCCGCGCTTCGGAAAAGGGGCTATTATAAAGACTCGTTTTCCCGAGCGTCAACGCGCCAGCGCCGTCAAACGGCAGCGAGCTTAGCCTGCTCACGTGCCATGAACTGTTCCATGAACTTGGTCGAAAAATCGCCCGAGCGAAACTGCGGATCATCCATGATGCGCAGGTGAAGCGGGATCGTCGTCTTGATTCCCTCGATCACCATCGCCTCCAACGCGCGACGCATGCGCGCGATCGCCAACTCGCGCGTGCGCGCGTGGACGATCACCTTGGCGATCAACGAATCGTAGTACGGCGGCACAACATACCCCGGATAGATCGCCGTATCAACGCGCACGCCTGGCCCGCCCGGCAAGTTGCAGGCGACGATGGTGCCAGGCGACGGAGCGAAAGTCACGGGGTCTTCGGCGTTGATGCGACACTCGATGGCATGCCCGACGATGATCACGTCGTCTTGTGCAAATCCCAGCTCCTCGCCTTCGGCAATGCGGATTTGATTGCGCACGATGTCGGCCAGCGTGACCATCTCGGTCACCGGATGCTCGACTTGAATGCGCGTGTTCATCTCCATGAAGTAGAAGCTGCCGTCTTCATCGAGCAAGAACTCCACCGTTCCAGCATTGGAGTAGCCGACGCGCTTGCATGCCTCCACAGCGGCGCGCCCCATGCGTTGGCGCAGTTCTGGCGTCAGAGCTGGCGACGGAGCTTCTTCGATCAGCTTCTGATGTCGCCTTTGGACGGTGCAGTCGCGCTCGCCCAAGTGCACACAGTTGCCGTGCTCATCGGCGAGGATTTGGATCTCGACGTGACGTGGGCGTTCGATGTAACGCTCGATGTAGATGTCGCCGTTTTTGAAGGCGGCGGCGGCTTCGCTCGAGGCGGTCTGCAAGGCCGCGCCCAACTCTTCGGCGCGTCGAACGACGCGCATCCCGCGTCCTCCGCCACCCGCTGCGGCTTTGAGCATTACGGGGAAACCGATCTGGCGAGCGATGGCCAGCGCTTCTTCTTCGGAGCGCACCGGCTCAGGACTTCCGGGCAAGACCGGCAGTCCAGCCTCCTGCATCGCGCGTCGCGCCTCGACCTTATCGCCCATCAAGCGGATGACTTCGGGGCGCGGCCCGATGAACTTGATGTTGCACGCTTCGCAGATCTCAGCAAATTGCGAGGATTCAGCCAAAAACCCATAGCCCGGATGGATGGCATCGACGTTTGTGATCTCCGCCGCGCTAATCACCGCCGGGATGTTCAGGTAGCTTTGCACGGATGGCGCTGGTCCGATGCAAACGGCCTCGTCGGCGAACCGGACGTGCAGCGCATCGCGGTCGGCCTCGGAATGGATGGCCACCGTGCGGATCCCCATCTCCTTGCACGTCCAGATGATCCGACAGGCGATCTCGCCGCGATTGGCGATCAATATCTTGCGAAATCTCTTGATGCTTCGTCCCATGCCGATTCCGTTCCCCTATGCCATTAGCCAGCGGCGCGGACGCGCTCGCGCCATTCGGGTCAATCTAACCGGACGCCGAAGAGCGGCTGACCGTACTCGACCGGCTGACCGTTTTCAACATAGATCTTTTCGACCGTGCCGCGCACTTCGGCTTTGATCTCGTTCATCAACTTCATCGCTTCGACGATGCAAACCACCGTCTCCGGTTCGACGTGACTGCCAACCTTCACATAAGGCTCTGCTGTTGGCGATGGCGCACGGTAAAAGGTGCCGACAATCGGCGAAGTGATCAGGTGCAACGCTGCTTCGTCCGAAGCGCCCTTCTCCTCTTGCTTTTCGGCTGGCGGCGGAGCCGTGGATGATGTTGGCGGCGACGGAGCGGGCAGCGGAGCAACTGGCGGCGCAGCGCCCCCGGCAGCGTTGGCTTCGCGTCGGAGCCGGACGCGAAAGCCTTCCTGTTCGAGTTCGAATTCCGTAAAACCGTGCGCGGCGATCAAGCTCACCAACTCGCGCAATTCGCCCATGTTGATCGCTTGTCCAGAGGCAGAAGATGCCGTGCTCGACTCCTGACGCCGCCCACCGGTTCTCTGGAATCTTCTGCGCCCGCGCGGGCGTGGCAACTCCTCTCCGCTCGCCGTGGCCACATTCTGTTCGTCCATCAAGATCTATCCTCCGTTGCTCGCCCAAAATAAAAGCTCCAATCGCGATCACTCGAGAGCGACGATTGGAGCTTGAACTCGACCGAAACGCTCAGGCAGAACCGACTACTGATTTCGCGCTCTCGCCCGGGAACCGACCGTCCTAGGATTCACCGCCTTTTTTCTCTTTTGCCTTGCCTTTGCGGCGGTTGCTCTTGGAGCGGTCGTCCGCCTTCTCGCGCTTTTCGCGCGGATTGTCCACGAGTTCGATGATCGCCAGCTCGGCGTTGTCACCCACGCGCCGCCCAAGCTTGATGATGCGCGTGTAACCGCCCGGACGATTCATGTAACGCTCGCTCAGTTCGTCGAAGAGCCGCTTGAGCGCGGCCATGCCCGCCGTCCGGCGGTCGCCGCGCCGACCGTCCACGGCTGCGCCACGATTGCCTGCATGAAAGTAGGCCGCGGCCAGCCGACGGTAGTGCAACGCTTTGGCCGCATTTTCGCCTTCCACCGCGCGTGCGCGTCGCGAGAGCGTGATGGCCCGTTCGACAAATGGGCGCAGCTCTTTGGCTTTCGGCAACGTCGTGATGATTCGCTCTTCACGCGAGTTGATCAATGAGGTCGCCAAGTTGCGGAGCAAAGAGATGCGGTGCTCCGTGGTCCGTCCGAGTTTGCGATGTGCCTTCAGATGTCGCATGACCGTTCCCTCTCGCTAGAATCCGACCTCGTGTCGCGCTTTGAAAGGGGCGTTTTGCCTGCGCAACCGGCTCGGTGCGGACAGCTCTATTCTTCGTCCTCCTCGTCTTCCTCTCCGTCGTCGCCGCTGACGCGCCCGCGCCCGCCCGAACCCGGAATCGGGTTGCCGTGCTCGTCGAACTCCATGCCGAAGTCGAGTCCCATGCTATGCAGAAGCTGCTTGATCTCGTTGAGCGACTTCTTCCCGAAGTTCTTCGTCGTGAGCATCTCCTCTTCGGTCCGCTGGATCAGATCGCGGATGGTGCGAATATTCGCGTTCTTCAGACAGTTGTACGACCGCACCGATAGCTCCAAGTCATCCACTGATCTGTCCAGCAGATCGTTGCGCGGCAGCGGCGGACGCTCGACGTTCGTGTAGGCGTAATCGTCGCCATCCTCCTCAAAGTTGATGAAGATCGACATGTGATCCTTGATCAACTTGGCCGCTAACCCGATGGCGTCTTCGGGCCGCACCGAGCCATCGGTCCAAACCTCGATGGTCAGCTTATCGTACTCGGTGTTCTGACCGAGACGAGCCGCTTCCACTGTGTAGTTGACCTTTTTGACCGGCGTGTGCACCGAATCGATCGGGATGTAACCGAGCGACAGGTCTTCGTCATAGTTGCGATCCGCCGGAACGTAGCCGCGCCCGCGTTTCAAGCGCATCTCGATGTTGAGCGAACCGCCCTCGCTGATGGTGGCGATGTAAACGTTCGGGTCGAGCACCTCGACGTCCGGATCGGCCTTGATGTCGCCCGAAGTCACTTCGCCCGGTCCCGTCTTGGAGATGAAGAGCGTCTTCGGCTCGTTGGTATGGAGCTTGAAGGGAATCTGCTTGAGATTAAGGATGACATCGGTCGCATCTTCGACGACGCCGCGAATGGGCGAAAACTCGTGCTCGACGCCCTCGATCTTGACGGCCGTGATCGCCGCTCCCTCGATCGAAGAGAGCAACGCGCGTCGCAACGAGTTGCCGATGGTTGTGCCGAAGCCGCGCTCAAAGGGTTGCGCCGAAAAACGCCCGTACCGCTCGGTGAGCGTTTCGGTATCGACCACGAGGCGACGCGGCATCTGAAATCCGGTCCAAAGGTTGTTCTGGTCCATAGCCATTATGGTTTATGAAGAGACTTGAAAGATGGTGGCGCTCCGCTCGACCCATTCGAGTCGAGCGGAGAAAGACTACTTGCTGTAAAGTTCGACGATTAACTGCTCGTTGATCTGGCGGTCGATGTCGCCTCGCTGTGGCAGACGAACCACGCGAACGCTCATCTCCTCGCCATCGACCGGCACTAACCACTCAGGACGCGCCCGACCCGAGGCCGTCTGCCACGCCGCTTCGATCTGCGGGATGCGCCGGCTCGCTTCGCGCACGCCGATGCGATCGCCGACGTTGATCTGAAACGATGGGATATCGACCTTGCGCCCGTTGACCTCGATGTGACCATGCGTGACCAACTGACGCGCTTGGCGGCGTGAAGTGGCGAAACCGGCTCGATAGACGGCGTTGTCGAGTCGCCGCTCGAGCAGCACCAACAAGTTCTCGCCCGTCACGCCCTTCATGCGCGCGGCGCGCTCGAAATAGTTGCGAAATTGCCTTTCGAGGACGAAGTAGATGCGCTTGACCTTCTGCTTTTCGCGCAACTGCTGCCCGTACCCGACGAGCGCTTTGCGACGCATCGAGGCTCCATGCTGACCGGGCGGTTGCGTTCCCCGCCGCTCAATCGGACAGGAAGATTTATAGCACTTGTCGCCTTTGAGAAAGAGTTTCGCTCCTTCGCGGCGGCACAAACGGCACACCGGACCGTGATATCTAGCCACTTTTTCGACCTCCGCCTCCGAACCATCAAGTTCGGAGAAGTTTACAGGCTGTGAACCGATTCCGGCTCACCTTCGGCCCTTCATCCTTCTTTCGTGAATCGACCTCAGACGCGACGCCGTTTCGGCGGGCGGCAACCGTTGTGCGGAATGGGCGTCGTATCGCGAATCGCCGTGATCCGCAGCCCGGCACTGTGAATGGCGCGAATCGCCGACTCGCGCCCGCTGCCCGGCCCCTTGACGCGCACTTCGCACTGCTGCATGCCCAGCTCTCGAGCGCGGCTGGCCGCATCGAAAGCGGCTTGCTGCGCGGCAAAAGGCGTCCCCTTGCGCGACCCGCGAAAGCCGCGCGCGCCCGCCGACGACTGGACCAGCACGTTGCCCTCAAGATCGGTGATCGAGATCAGAGTGTTATTGAACGACGCCGCAATGTGCACGATCCCAACCGGGATGTTCTTCTTCTCTTTTTTCCGAAAAGTCTTCTTCTTTGCGCCAGCTTTTGCCATAACACCTCGCGTCGCTTCCGCGCGCCACCAGATTGCGATTACTTCTTGCCCGGAGCTTTCTTCTTCGCCACGGTCGCGCGTCGCGGCCCTTTGCGCGTGCGCGCATTTGTATGCGTCCGTTGACCGCGCACCGGCAACCCTCGTCGGTGGCGCAGCCCGCGGTAACAACCGATGTCCATCAAACGTTTGATGTCCATCTGGACGCGCTTGCGCAGGTCTCCCTCGACATCACCTTGCTGTTCGATGACGTTGCGGATGCGGTTCAGCTCATCATCCGTCAACTCGCGCACGCGCTTGTCGGGGCTGACCTTCGCCTCCTGCAGGATCGCATTGGAACGAGCGCGTCCGATGCCGTAGATGTAAGTCAGACCGATCTCAACCCGTTTGTTCGGCGGAATATCGACGCCAACGATGCGTGCCATCCGTTTCGCTCCTCGAACCGTTATTTCTGCCGTTGCTTGTGTTTCGGATTCTCGCAGATCACTCGCACGACGCCCTTGCGATGGACGATCTTGCACTTGTCACAAATCTTTTTGACTGATGCCCGCACCTTCATCTCTTTTCTGCTCCTACAACGCTTCTATTTGTAACGATAGATGATCCGACCGCGAGATAGATCGTATGGCGAAAGCTCGACGAGAACGCGATCGCCCGGCAGAATCCGGATGAAATTTTTGCGCATCTTCCCGGAGACGTGCGCGAGAACTTGATGTTTGCTGTTCTCCAGTTCAACGCGAAACATCGCGTTGGGCAAGGTCTCAATGACTTTGGCCGTGACTTCGATCGCTTCTTCCTTCGCCATACTCCTCGCGTGAATTTTCTTGGGAAAATCGCCTTGTCAGCAAATTGTATATACTAGCACAACGAACCAGTTATAGCCAAACCGCCTCGCGCCATCCATCAAACGGCAGCCGGTTCGGGCGATTCGACGAGCGTCAATATCTCCGGTCCGTCTTCGGTGATGGCAACCGTATGCTCGGTGTGCGCGCTCGGCAGCCCATCAGCCGTGACCACCGTCCAACCGTCTTTCAAGGTCTTGGTGCGGTAGGTTCCCATGTTCAGCATCGGCTCGACGGCGAAGACGTAACCGGGACGCAACTTCGGCCCGGTTCCGGGCGTCCCGTAGTTCGGGATCTGCGGCTCCTCGTGCATGCGCCGCCCGACGCCGTGTCCGCAGTACTCGCGTACCACCGAAAAGCCATTGGCTTCGGCATGACGCTGAACGGCCCAGCCGATATCGCCGACGTGTTTGCCTGGTCGGCACTGTTCGATGGCAAGCTCCAAACACTCTTCGGCAACACGAATCAAACGCAGCTTCTCTTCGCTTACGCGCCCAACCGGAAAGGTACCGGCCGTGTCGCCGACGTACCCGTTGAGCGTCGTCCCGCAATCGATCGAGATGATATCGCCTTCGCGCAGCTTGTAGTTTGACGGAAAGCCGTGAACGATCTGTTCATTGACCGAGGTGCAGAGCGAAAAGGGGTACCCATGATAGCCTTTAAAGGTCGGCACGCCGCCCGCGTCGCGGATCAACTTCTCAGCCGCGCGATCGAGTTCGAGCGTGGTAACGCCGGGGACGATCATGCGACGCAGCTCGTGAAGCACGAGCGCGGCAAGACGCCCGGCCGCGCGCAATTTCTCGATCTCCTTTTTGCTCTTGACGATGATCACCGAAAAGCCCGATGCCGAATCGCGACGGAAGCGTTGCCTACTGCTCAAGCACAACCCGTTCCACGTCGCGGTAGATCTCTTCCGGCGCCCGTGTTCCATCTATGCGATGCAACCTTCCGGTTGCCGCATAGTAGTCGAGAAGCGGGCGCGTTTGCTGCTCGTAGGTTTCCAGTCGCACGCGCACCTTCTCGGGCACGTCGTCGGTTCGGTGCGTGAGCTTGACTTCCGGGTGGCGATCGCACACTTCATCCGCCTTGGGCGGTTTGAAATAGATGTTATAGATCTCGCCGCACACAGGGCACGTACGCCTTCCGGTCATCCGCTTTTCCAAAACGTCGAACGGCACGTCGATCAAAATGGCGACCAAGTCATGCCCTTGTTCTTTGGCCAATCCCTCGAGCATCTCCGCCTGCTTGATGGTGCGCGGAAAACCGTCGAGTATATACCCATGGCGGCAATCGGGGCGACTCGTGCGATCGCGCACGATGCGAATCACAAGGTCGTCCGAGATCAACTTCCCCGCGGCCTGCACAGCGCGCACCTCGTCGGCCAACGGCGACTCCTCTTGCGCAATGGCGCGGAACATGTCGCCGGTTGAGATCTGCGGCAGTCCAGTCTTTTCCTGCAACAATCTCGCTTGTGTCCCTTTGCCCGCGCCCGGCGCCCCCATCAAAACGACGATCTTGGCCATACGCTGCTTGAAAAAGCGACGCTCCTTCTAGTCTCTTCAGGGCCGACGCCCACGCATCGGTCTTCGCCCCGGTCCCATGAACCCTTCGTAGTTTCTCATGATCAGTTGCGCCTCGACTTGCGCTGCCGTGTCCATGGCAACGCCGACCAAGATCAGCAATGAAGTCCCGCCGAAATAGAACTGATAGCCCATGCCGGTTGGAATCCACGACAGGCCGGGCGTCGTGCTGAAGAAAGCATCGAGCGTCTGACCGACAAAAGGCAGGCGCCCCACTTTGAATCCGCTCAACATCAACTGCGGGACGAAAGCGACAAAGGCCAGATAGAGCGCGCCCACAGCGGTCAAGCGCGTGACGATGGTGTTCAGGTACTCAGCGGTGCTCTTTCCGGGACGAATGCCGGGGATGAAACCGCCGTGTTTGCGCAAGTTATCGGCCACATCTTCGACGTTGAAGATGATCGTGATGTAGAAGAAGGTGAAGAAGACAATGAGCGAAATGAAGATCAGCTCGTAATAGGGATCGCCGCCGTGAAACTGCTGAAAGAAGCTGTGGATCCGGCTCGACCACGAGGTCGGGTCGTTAGGATCGTAGCGGATGAACTGAATGATCGTCTGCGGCATCGCCAACACGGACGAAGCGAAAATCACCGGGATGACGCCGCCCATGTTGATCTTGATCGGCATATAGGTCTCTTGGCCGCCGAGCACTTGCCGTCCGATATGTCGCTTGGCATAGCTAATCGGTATTTTGCGCCGCGCCGATTCGACGAAGACGATGAAGGCGATCAACGCGATGAGCGCGACGACCATCACGATGACGCCGACGGTGGCCAGCGTGTCGCCGCTGCGCACGCGCTCAAGCACTTGCGCGACGCCGCGCGGCAACCCGACGACGATGCCAACGAAAATGAGCAACGAGATGCCGTTGCCGATGCCGCGATCTGTGATCTGCTCGCCCAACCACATGACGAAGATCGTGCCCGTGGTCAGCGTCAGGACAGTGCTCAACAAGAAGCCCCAACCGGGATCGCCGACGCCGTTGGCCTGCAACCAACGAGCGACAAAAGCCGTTTGCAAAGCGCACAGGCCAACGGTCAAGTAGCGCGTGTACTGGTTGATCTTCTGCCGCCCCGCTTCGCCCTCTTCCTGTAGCTTCTTCAACTGCGGCGAGACGACGGTCATCAACTGCAAGATGATCGAAGCCGTGATGTAGGGCGTAACGCCGAGGGCGAAGATCGAGATAGTGCGAAAGTTCCCGCCCGAAAAGAGATCGAGAACGCCGAGCAGCGAGGTGCCAACATCGTGCCAGACGCGCTCGAGCTGCTCTTTGTTGATGCCCGGCGCCGTGATGTGCGCGCCGAGGCGATAAATGGCGATCAGCGCCAGCGTGAACACGATCCGCTTGCGCAGATCGGGCACGTTTACCATGTTGCGAATGGCGTTGACGAACCTCTCCATGCTACTTCACCCTCAGGAACTTGGCTGAAAATGGCCCTTTGAGCGATTATGCGCCTCGTCCGTAGCGCGACGCAACCTCGTGAAAGAAAAACGAAACGCAAGGCGCGCAAATGAACCGGCGCGCGCCCCGCGCTTCACCCTTCGCTAACATCGTTCAACCCTGCTCGCTTGTCACGGCGCGTTCGATGATGCTCGCCGTGCCGCCTGCCGCTTCGATCTTCTGCCGCGCGCTGGCCGTGAACCGGTGAGCGGCGACGCGCAAAGGCTTGGTCACCTCGCCGCTGCCGAGGACCACCACGTCGCGACGCGCCTTTTTGATCAAGCCTCTTTGATGTAGGATCTCCGGCGTGACTTCGGCGTTCGGCTCGAAGTTCCGCTCCAACACCGCGAGGCTCACTTCAATCCACTCGCGCTTGAAAGCGTTCGTAAACCCGCGCTTGGGCAAACGACGCTGCAGCGGCATCTGGCCGCCCTCGAACCCTCGCTTCATGCGGTAGCCGGAACGCGATTTCTGCCCTTTGTTGCCGCGCCCGGCTGTCTTACCGAGCCCCGAACCAGGGCCGCGCCCCAACCGTTTCTTTTTGTGCGTCGCTCCTTCGGGAGCGTGCAAGTTGTTCAACCCAATCGCCATCTCGCTCTACTCCACGATCCGCAATAGGTGCGGCACCTTGGCGATCACGCCGCGCAACGCGGGCGTATCGGGCCGCTCGAAGATCTGGTGCAACTTGGTGAAGCCCATGCTCCGCACGATCTGCTTCTGCTGCTTCGGGCAGCCGATCGCGCTCCTGTAATACTCAACGCGCACGGTGCGCCTCGGACGCTCTTGTTGTTGACGCTCTTGGCTCATAACAGATCCTCCAGTTGTTTGCCGCGCAAGCGTGCGACATCCACCGGGTCTTTGATGTGCATGAGACCGTCGAACGTGGCGCGCACGACGTTGTGCGGATTGGTCGAGCCGAGCACTTTGGTGCGCACGTCGCGCACACCCGCAGCCCGCATGACCGCACGCACAGCGCCGCCCGCGATGATGCCAGCCCCCTCTTCGGCCGGTTTCAGCAGGACGCGCCCAGCACCATGCTCGCCGATAACCTCGTGCGGCAGCGTGTTGCCGCTCAAAGGCACGCGGATCAGATTCTTCTTCGCCGCTTCGATCGCTTTTTTGATAGCGACGGGCACTTCGCGCGCTTTGCCCGTGCCAAAACCGACATGACCTGCGCCGTCGCCGACAACCACCAATGCGGCAAAGCTCAAGTTCTTGCCGCCTTTGACCACCTTGGTCACGCGGTTGATCGAGATCACCTCGTCCTGCAATGGATTCTCCAACGCATCCGGTGAGATCTTTTGCCTCGTTCTTCGCATCGTTACCTCACGACCTATTCGCTTCCACTAAGCCGCCTGCTTCTGGTGCGACCCTTCGTCCTTGTTCAATCCGGCCTCGCGCGCTGCATCGGCCAGCGCTTTGACGCGACCGTGATAGCGATAGCCTCCACGATCGAAAACCACGCGCTCGATGCCCCGTTCCAACGCCCGTTGCGCGATCAACCGTCCGACTTCACGCGCCGCACCAGTCTTCCCTCCCTCGAACGATCGGCCACGCAACTCCGGGTCGAGCGTGGACGCTGCGGCGAGCGTCCGCCCTTCGTCATCGTTGATGATCTGCGCGTAGATATGTTTAGCGCTGCGGAAGATGGCCAAGCGCGGACGTTCGGCCGTTCCATGAACGCGGCGACGGATGCGGCGGTGAACTGCAGCGCGTACTTCTGCCCGTGTCTTTTTCGCCATTCTCTCTGTCCTCTCTCGATTGCAACCGCTACTTACCGGATTTCTTCTTGCCCTCTTTGAGTTTCAACGGCACGTCCGCGTAACGTACGCCCTTGCCCTTATAGGCGTCGGGCTTGCGAAGCCGGTGCATATCGGCAGCCACTTGCCCGAGCTTCTGCTTGTCGATGCCGGTCAAGGTGAGCGTCACCTGATACTGCTGAATCGATTGTTTGGCCGGCACGCGCTCGGTCTTGACCTCGATTCCATCTGGCAGAGGGAACTCAATTGGATGCGAATAGCCGAGCGAGAAGACCACGGTTCGCCCTTGCACATCGGCCTTGTAACCGACGCCGACCAAATCGAGCTGTTTGGTGAAGCCCTGCGTGACGCCCACGACGGCGTTGTAAGCCAGCGAGCGCGCCAGCCCATGTTGTGCCGCGTATTCATCCGATTCGCGCTCGGCGCGCAGTTGTCCGTCTTCGAGCACGAACCGGATCCCCACCGGGATCGGCGTCGTGAGCGTCCCCTTGGGACCTTTGATCTCGAGTTCACGCTCGCGGATCGTCACCGTCACGTTGCTCGGTATCGGAATCGGCTTCTTTCCTATTCTCGACATCGCTTCAACCTCTCCCCAAGATCACCTTCCAGATCGCTTCGCGCCGAAAGGGCACCGAGGACCTAGTAAACCATCGCCAACAGCTCGCCGCCGACGTTCTCGCGGCGAGCCCGTTTTCCCGTCATCACGCCGCGCGGCGTCGAGACGATGCTAACGCCGTAGCCGCCGAGCACGCGCGGGATCTCGCGCGCCCCGACGTAAACGCGCCGTCCGGGACGCGAAACGCGCTCCAGATGTGAGATCGAAGAGATGCCCCGCGTGTCGTATCGCAGAAAGATGCGGATCACGCGCCGCGCCCCCTCGCCCTTGACGACGAAGTTGTTGATGTAGCCTTCCTCTTTGAGAATACGCGCGATCTCCAACTTCAATTTGGAAGCCGGAATATCGACGCGCGAATGGCCCGCGGCAATGGCGTTACGCATCCGCGTCAGCATATCGGCAATCGGATCTGTCATCGCTTCACCCCAAACTCAAATAGTCCAGCCGAGGCGCTTTCGCGCGCCCTCGTCCGCTGATGCTGTTACCAACTCGACTTGACGACGCCCGGAATCTGCCCTTGCAGCGCCAGCTGCCGAAAGCAGATGCGACAGAGCTTGAACCGCCGCAAATAACCGCGCGGTCGCCCGCAACGTTCGCAGCGCGAGTGCGCACGCACGGCGAACTTCGGACGACGTTTCGCTTTGACGATCTTCGATAGTTTAGCCATATAACCTTATAACCTTCTCACTGTTGTCTGAACGGCATGCCAAGCCCGCGCAGCAACGCGCGCGCCTGCTCATCATTGCGCGCCGTAGTGACGATGGAGATGTTCATGCCGCGGAGCTTGTCCACCTTATTGAAATCTATTTCGGGGAAGATCAATTGTTCGCGGATGCCGAGCGTATAGTTCCCGCGCCCATCGAACGAATCGGGCGAGACGCCGCGAAAATCGCGCACGCGCGGCAAAGCGATCGAGATCAGGCGATCGAGAAATTCGTACATGCGGTCGCCGCGCAGCGTGACCATCGCGCCAATCGGCATCCCCTTGCGCAGCTTGAAGGATGCGATCGACTTTTTCGCGCGCGTGATCACCGGTTTCTGCCCCGCAATGGCAGCCAGCTCCTCGGCCGCCGTGTCGAGCATTTTGACGTTCTGCGTCGCTTCGCCCAACCCCATGTTGATGACGATCTTCTCCAAGCGCGGGATCGCCATCGGATTTTCGATCCCAAACTCTTTGGCCAACGCCGGGACCACTTCGTTCCGGTACTTCTCCTTCAACCTCGGTGCCATCTTATCGCCTCTCCAACCGGTTCGGGTTCTCGCCGGTTGCGTTTCCGAACCTCATCGTCATGCGAAGTTCAAGCCTTGTCGAGCGTCGCGCCGCTGCGCGCCGCGACGCGCGTTTTGGTGCCGTCTTCGTTGATCTGGTAGCGCACGCGCGTCGCACGCCCCGTGCTAGGATCGATCAGTTGGACGTTGGAGATGTCGATCAACGCCTCCTTCTCGACGATGCCGGCGCTGCGCCCGCGCGCGCGATCCGCACGCAGGTGACGTTTAACGATGGCGACGCCCTCGACGCGCACCTTGCCGCGATCAGGCACCACCTCGATCACGCGCCCTCGCTTGCCGCGATCGCGTCCGGCGATGACAATGACTTGATCGCCTTTTTTGATCTTACACCGCCGCGTGCCGCGCTTCAGCTTCATATGACCTCCGGAGCCAGACTGACTATCTTCATGAAGTTCTTCTCGCGCAGTTCGCGCGCCACCGGACCGAAGACGCGCGTTCCCATCGGCGTCCCGTCGGGTTTGATCAGCACCACTGCGTTCTGATCGAAACGGATGTACGTCCCATCCTTGCGGCGCACCTCTTTGCGCGTGCGGACGATGACGGCGCTGTAGACTTCGCCCTTTTTGGCCGCCCCATCGGGCGTTGCCTCTTTCACCGTGACTTTGATCTTGTCGCCGAGGCTGGCCGTGCGTCCCGTCGCGCCGCCCATCGCGCGGATCATCTCAACGCGACGCGCGCCTGAGTTATCGGCCACCTCCAAGGATGTGTGCATTTGGATCATGGCTGTTGCACTCCGTCCGAACGATTAAGGGAGAACATTGGGCCGAAAGAGGCAGAGCCGAGCGCAATCTTTCTCAACCGCCGTCTCCGACGAGCGACGTCGTCTTGCCCGATTCAAAGGCCGACGCCGCTCGGTGCCCTCCTCCTCGAACGCTTTTCACTTCTCCGCCTTTTGCAAAATCTCGACCACGCGCCAACGCTTATGGCGCGACAGCGGGCGCGTCTCCACGATGCGCACCTTGTCGCCAACGGTCGCCCCCTTTTCATTGTGCGCCATGAACTTCGACGTGCGTCTCACGTACCGCCGATACTTCGGATGCTTGACCAGCCGATCAACGCGCACGACCACGGTCTTCTCCATCTTGTCGGAAGCGACGACGCCGATTTGTTCAACGCGCCGTCCGCGCGTTCTCTTTCCGCCACGCTCTTCTTGCATCTGCTCTTGCGTCTCTACCATCTCTTTCGATCTCCGACTTCGCTTTGAGGCGTGCCGCCTCCTTTGGCGCGTTCGCTAGGCAGCGCGCTTTTGCCTCTCTTTCAGCATCGTGAGCACGCGCGCTAACCGCTTCTTTTCCTGCCGGATGCGCTTGATGGCGTCGATCTCGCCGAGCGACAGTTTGAACCGCAGGCGGAAGAGCGACTCTTTCAACCGCGTCGCCTCTTCGCGCAATTGCTCGTCCGACATTTCGCGCAGTTCATCCAGCTCTTCGCGTCGCTTCATACCATTCCCCTCTCTTGCTCCGCACGGGTCACGAAACGGGTCTTGATCGGCAGCTTCTGTGCGGCCAAACGGAGCGCTTCGCGCGCCACGTCCTCGCTGACGCCTTCGATCTCGTAGAGGATGCGCCCCGGCTTGACCACCGCGACCCATCCTTCGGGCGCCCCCTTGCCCTTGCCCATGCGCGTTTCAGCCGGTTTCTTGGTGACGGGCTTGTCCGGGAAGATGCGTATCCAGAGTTTGCCGCCGCGCTTGACGTAGCGCGTGATCGCCACGCGCGCCGCTTCGATCTGCCGGTTGGTGATCCACGCTGGCTCCAACGCCTTCAAACCGAACTCGCCGAAGCTGATCTGGTTGCCGCGCGTCGCTGTGCCCTTCATGCGACCGCGCATCTGCTTTCGGTGTTTGACCTTTTTTGGACTCAACAAAGCCATGATGATTCGCTCCGCATCGGTCGTTTCGATCCAGCTAGCGTTCTCCGCGTGGGCGTCTTTCGCCTTCGCGCCGCCGACGCCTTTCGGGTCGCACGTCCGTTATCGGGTCGGTGTTGGTGCCCCGGCGCATGGCCTCTTTCGGGTCGAGGATCTCGCCGCGATTGATCCACACTTTGACGCCGATCACGCCAAAGGTCGTGTAGGCTTCGGCAAACCCGTAGTCGATATCAGCGCGCAACGTGTGCAACGGCAGCCGCCCTTCCAGGTACCACTCGCTGCGGGCGATTTCAGCTCCGTTCAACCGACCGCTGACCATCACCTTAACCCCCTCGGCGCCGAAGCGTAGCGACTCTTCGACCACTTTGCGCATGGCGCGACGAAAAGCGACGCGCTTTTCAAGCTGTGCAGCGATCTTCTCCGCCTGCAGTTGCGCGTTCAACTCCGGACGACGGATCTCTTGGATCGAGACGATCACTTCGCGCCCAGTCCGCTGTGCGATCTCCTCTTTGAGCCGTTCGATCTCCGCCCCCTTGCGTCCGATGATGATGCCGGGGCGCGCCGTGTAGATGATGATCTTCATTCGATTGGCCGCTCGCTCGATGTCCACGTGCGAAACGCCCGCGCCGACGAAGCGTTCCTTCAGCTCTTTTTTGAGCTTCAGGTCTTCGATCAAAAGCTCGCCGAAGTTGCGCTTGGCGAACCAGTGCGAATGCCAATCCTTGTTGTAACCCAACCGAAATCCGTATGGATGAACTTTCTGGCCCACTTTCTCGCTCCGTTGATCGTTTCGATCTGAAATCAGGCCTCGCCAGTCGCCTTCTGCGCCTCACGCTTCTCGCTCGACACGAGCAACGTGATGTGACAGTAATGCCGCCGCTCGCGGTAAGCCCGTCCGTGCGGTGCGGGGCGAATGCGATACCGCCGCTTGGTCGGCCCCTGATCGACGAAGGCAGCCTTGACCCAGAGTTCGTCCGGGTCGATGGCGATGTTGTCCCGCTCAGCCAACTCCGTCGCGTTGGCGATGGCCGAACGCAAACACTTTTCGACCATGCGTGCCGCGCGTTTGTTCGTGTAGCGCAAAATAGCCAACGCCTCGTTGACGTTTTTGCCGCGGATCAGATCAACCACCAGCCGCGCTTTCTGCGGCGACCCACGCTGATTTCTCGCTTTTGCAATCGCTTCCATGCTCTCGACCCTCTCCTCGTCGCGCCTCTTCAAATCGCTGCGAGCGCCGACTCATCACTTCTTCCCGGTTCTAGCCGACTTTTCGGCTTTGGTACCAGGATGCCCCTTGAAGGTGCGCGTCGGGGCGAACTCGCCCAGTTTGTGGCCGACCATGTTCTCGGTCACGTAAACCGGGATATGACGCTTGCCGTTGTGTACGGCGAAGGTCAACCCGACCATCTCGGGCGTGATGGTCGAACGACGCGACCACGTTTTGATCGCCGGCGGACGCTGTCCGCTTTGGCGTATCTGCTGCACCTTCTTCAACAGGTGCTCATCGACGAAAGGTCCTTTTTTGATCGAACGTGCCATATGGTCTCAATCCGTCGCAAACTCTTCAAAAGATCACTTCGCCCTTCGATCGCGCACGATCCACTTCTGCGTCCGCTTGTTACGCCGCGTCTTGTAGCCGCGCGTCGGCTGCCCCCATGGCGTGACCGGGTGGCGACCGCCGCTCGTGCGTCCTTCGCCGCCGCCGTGCGGGTGATCCACCGGGTTCATCGCCACGCCGCGCACGTGAGGCCTAATCCCTTTCCAACGCGAGCGTCCAGCTTTGCCCAAGCTTTCGTTCTCATGCTCGACGTTGCCCACCTGCCCGATGGTGGCCATGCAATCGACCGACACCAACCGGATCTCGCCCGATGGCATGCGGATCTGCGCGTAGTCGCCCTCTTTGGCGAGAAGCTGCGCGAACGACCCGGCCGCGCGCACGAGCTGTCCGCCTTTGCCGGGACGCAGTTCGATGTTGTGAATCTGCGTGCCGAGCGGGATATTGCGGATCGGCAACGCGTTGCCCGGCAGGATGTCGGCGTCAGGACCGCTCATCACGGTCTTGCCGACCTCCAACCCGACCGGCGCGAGAATGTAACGTTTCTCGCCATCCAAGTAGGTGATCAAAGCGATGTGCGCCGAGCGGTTCGGATCGTATTCGATTTGCGTTACGCGCCCCGGAACGCCGATCTTGTCGCGCTTGAAATCGATGATGCGATAGAAGCGCTTATGCCCGCCGCCGCGTCGCCGTACGGTGATGTGCCCGTAGTTGTTGCGCCCGGAGATGCGCTTCTTCGGCACGAGCAACGACTTTTCCGGCTCCGCGCCAGGGGTCAGCTCATCGCGCGTCAAGTAGGTTTGATACCGCCGTGCAGGCGATGTCGGTGTCAGCTTTTTGATTCCCATAACTCGTTCGGCGTGGTCCGGCTTGAAATCAACCCGGTTCCACTTCCCGCTCCCATTAAGCTAACTCGCTCGGTCTGCGTTCCTGCGTCTCGCGCTAGATCTCTTCGCCGTACTCGATCGGCTTTTCGCCCGCTTTCAACGTCACGTAGGCTTTCTTCCATGCCGGACGTCGTCCCTCGGTGCGATAGCGCCGCACGACCTTGCCCTGGTAGTTGACCGTGCGCACCCGATCGACTTTGACGTTGAAGATGCGCTCGACCGCTTCCTTGATCTCCGGCTTGGTCGCGCGCCGGTCAACGCGAAACGTCAACAGTTGTCGTCCGTCGCGCGTCGCTTCCTTGGCGATCAAGGCTTTTTCAGTGATCACCGGCGCTTTGATGATGTCCCAAATGGTCCGCATCTTCAGGCCGCCTCCTTCTGCTCTTCGTCGGCGTGGGGCGTTGGATCGAGCCGGCGCGTCAATTCTTCAACGGCCGCGCGCGAGATGAGGAGCTTTTCATGGTAGAGCACGTCGTAGATGTTCACCTCGGCGCTTTCGACCAATTTGACGCGCTCGACGTTGCGCGCCGCCAAGACCAGATGTCGATTCTCCTTGGAATCGACCACGAGCGTTTTGCTCCCGTCGACGCCGAGCGCCGCGATGGCGCGGACGAACTCTTTCGTCTTCGGCTGGTCCAGCGAGAAGCTCTCGACGACGATCAAGTTGCCCTCGCGCAGGCGCTCCGACAGCGCCGAGCGCAAAGCGCCGCGCCGCATCTTCTTCGGCAGCGTGTAGGACCAATCGCGCGGTTGCGGCCCGTGGACGTTGCCGCCCCCCTTCCACAAGGGCGAGCGAATCGAACCGACGCGCGCGCGCCCCGTGCCCTTTTGTCGCCAAAGTTTGCGCCCCGAGCCTGACACGTTGCCGCGCGTTTTGGTCGCCACCGTTCCCGCCCGTCGGTTGGCGAGAAAGTTGCGGACAGCCGCGTAGATGAGCGCCTCGTTCAACTCCACGCCGAAGACCGCGTCGGAGAGTTCGATCTCGCCGACCTCTTCGTTCTTCAAATTGCGCACCTTGACGGTTGGCATGACTTGACCTCACTGAGACGATTAGGAAGAGCGATCTTTGGTTCGCTCACCCATCGCTATCCGCTCTTGGTTGCCTTTTTGATGATCACCACGCTTCCGGGCGCGCCCGGTACCGCGCCGCGCACCATGAGCAAGTTACGCTCGGTATCGACGCGCACGACGGTCAACCCTTTGACCGTCACTCGTCGGTCGCCCATGTGCCCAGCGGCGCGCGTTCCCTTGATGACGCGCGACGGAAAGGCCGAAGCGCCGATGGATCCCGGCGCACGCACGTTCATTGAACCGTGCGATTCGGGGCCGCGGTTGAAACCGTGACGCTTGACCGTGCCCGCAAAACCACGCCCTTTGCTCCGCCCGGTGACATCGACGATCTCGCCGTCTTTGAACTGAGCGACCGAAACCTTGTCGCCCACTTTGATCTCATCGGGCGAGTGCTCCAAGCGAATCTCCTTGAGCACGCGCGTCGGCGGCACGCCGCCACCGGTCTTCTCGAAGTGGCCGCGCATCGGCTTGTTGACGCGCTTCAGTTTGACAGGCCGATCTTCGACCAAGCCGAGCTGCACGGCATTGTACCCATCAGGTCCGGCCGCGCTCTTCTTCTGCACGACGATGCACGGACCAGCCTTGATGACGGTGACGGGCGTCACCGTGCCGTCGGGCGCGAAGATCTGCGTCATTCCAACTTTCTTGCCGATGATGCCGTTTATCATCTTAAGCCTCGATAAGCGAGCGGAGAGCGAGCGACAAAGGCGCAAACCCCTTTCGTCACAAGCTCACCTCCCGTCGTTCATCTCTCTCGGCCGAACGCTTTGATCTCCACGTCGACGCCCGCTGGAAGATCGAGCTTCATCAGGGCATCGACTGTCTGCGACGTCGGGTCGAGAATATCCATGAGCCTTTTGTGCGTGCGAATCTCAAACTGCTCGCGCGACTTCTTGTCCACGTGCGGCGACCGCAGAACCGTGTAGCGGTTCTTCACGGTCGGGAGTGGAATCGGGCCAGCCACGCGCGCGCCGGTTCGCTTCGCCGTCTCGACGATCTCTGCCGCCGACTGGTCAAGTAAACGATGGTCGTAGGCTTTGAGCCTGATCCTGATCTTCTCGTTCAGCATGATCCCTCAACCGTTGACCTTCCAAAAAGCGGTTACTCCAGGATTTCGGTGACGGTGCCAGCGCCAACCGTCCGGCCCCCCTCCCGAA
>NZ_PSLQ01000022.1:0-44042 GCF_040289685.1 Pyrinomonas sp. | reverse complement strand
CTAAAAGCCAGATCAAATCTTCAACAACCATCCTGCGATGAACCCCATGGTTCATGTACAACACGAAATAATCAATCAAGAGGAAGGGAGCCGCCTTTCCTCCCCACGTCTAAAGGCGGGGCTTCCGGGCGGCGCTCGTGGTGAATCGAAGCCACGTGAAAGATGTGACGCGGAAGAGAAGCGTCCGGGCAAGTTTCCATTTGCCCGGACGCTCAAGCTTGACAGAACGGATTCTAGAAGAGCAGACGGAATCCGAAGCGAACGCTGCGTGGTCCTTGGTAAGCGTTGGTCAAGTTATAGGTGCTGAACTTGCGATCCGGTGAAGCGTTGATGTAGTTGACCACCAAATCGCGAATTCCGCCGTTGAAGATCCGGCGAATGGTCGTCACCTCATCCCCTGTCCCGAGAACACCACCGGTGATGTTGGACGGGCTAAGCGCCGTCTGCCGTCCCAATTCGTTGCTTTCGTTGAACAGGTTCAGGATATCGAGGTCGAAGACCAACGTGTACCGTTGATCGCTTCCGAAGCGATACCGGTGCCGAATGGCGAAATCCGTCTGCGTGAAAGCTTTGGTTCGACCCAGATCGCCCAAACCGTAGAGGAACGTCGGACTCAAGTTGTAGAGGGTGAAGATAGTCGTTAGCGGCGTTCCGGATTGCGCCGTTGTGAAGCCGGAGAACTCCGTCGAATTCGAACCGCTCCAATCGTACGTGTAAGCTCCGTAGAACTTGAAAACATGCGGCCTATCGGTAGGCAAGCGGCCCAGAGCAGGCTTGCCGTCCATGGTGAAAGCCGCAAACGGCAGATCGAAGAGGCGGTTCACGTTCGGACTCGTTCGGCCAGCTTCGAAAGAGTTGGCCAATCCGGGATAGTTGCCGTACAACCGGCTGTAGGTGTAATTGGCGTTGAAGTAGTAGTTGCGAGACAAGCGCTTGTCGAGGCGCAACTCTAGGGCGTCGTATTTACGAATCGCCTTCACCGTCGGGTAACCGAACTGGCGCGCCACCTCCTCGGCCAAACCAAATCCCGGATTGCCAATGATGTAGGCTTCGCTCCCCTCCGGGGTCGGGATGCCGATGTCTTCAATAGCCCGATCGATCTGCTTGTGCGTATAGCGGCTGCTGAAGACGAACGTCCCTAGGAAGGACTTAGGCGATCCCAGTTCGCGCTCAAAGCCCACGGTGAATTCGCTCTGCCGTTGCGCTTTGAGGTTCGGATCGACGGCACCACCCTCGAAGATGCTTCCTCCGACCTGATTGGACGGGATGCGGAAGTCGAATTGGCAGCGAGTAAGCCCAGTGCTGTTCGGAATCGGACAACGACCGCCGGGCACATCTTGGTTACTGCCGAGGATTCGCGATACGGTGAAGAAGGTGTACGGCGTCGTGTTCGGGAAGATCTCGAAGTAGTCTCGGCGGTAGAAGTCACCGCCGAACGAACCGCGCGGCAGCTCGTACTTGAAGCGATCGTAGAACCAGCCGTAGAAACCGAACACCTTCGTCTTTCCATCGCCGGTCAAATCCAGCGCGAAGCCAATGCGCGGGGCGGGCTTATCGCCGAAACCGAAAGTGATGCCGGGATTGCCCGGGCTGAAGCTCGGCACGGTCTCACGCTCCGTGCGGAAGCCCAAATTGAGCGTCAACCGACGGAAGGGTTGCCAGCTATCTTGAATATAAACGCCCTGGTTGTTGCTGCTCGCCTTGCCCTTGGTGCCAAAACGCTGCAAGAAACCAGAGCCGATTGCTCCCGGGGTGGGCGCAAGACCAGCCAAGTTGTCGATCGTCAGTCCGTAGTAAAGGACTACCACGCCTTCGTTGATGTAGCCCTGACTGACGTCGTTGCTGATGCCGTTGTACTGATAGCCAAACTTGAACTGATGCCGCCCAGCAAAGCTGCTCACGTAATAGCTGACGTCACCATCGAAGGTCTTGCGAATCGAGACGTCGTAATCGATCTGGAAGTTACTGGCAAAGTTCTGGAACCCAGGAGTGCAGCCGCCAAACTGTTGAGCGAGCGAGGCGCTGCTTGCGGCGTTGCAAATGTAGCGTGTTTGTCGAGGTATCCCATAGGAGTTGAGCTTCTCGTTCAGGAAGCTCCGACCAGCGCGAGCGCTGATCACCAGCTTGCTCGTCGGGGTCCAATCTACTTTGCCCGAAACATCGTTGGCGTTCTGTCGCCCGCCCTGCTGCCGCAAAAAGTCAGGACCAACCAGCGTCTGACCGCCAATGGGCGCCTGAGGAGGTGCGCCTAGCGCATCGGTGAATGCCGGCAAAACGCCCTTTTGCGCAATCGGGCTCCACGTAAAGCTTCCCGTCGCCCGAATCTTGTCCGTGATGGCCGCATCGAGCCGCGTCAAGGCGTAGTAGTTGATCCGCTGCGCCCGATAGACGGCCGTTTGCGTAACCGTTCTCGTGCGCGGATCAGACGTGATGTAGCTCAAATCGCGAACCGTGTTGTAGTACTGCGGCGAGTAGCTCGTCAAAAACCACAACCTGTTCTTGACGATCGGACCGCTAATGGTGCCAAAGAAGAACTCATCCGTGCCGCCATCTCGCCGCGGACGGATGTACTCCGGAATCGCAACGAAGTTACCCGTCGATACTCTCCCTGTACGGAATTCGCGAAGGAATTGACGCGGCCCCGCCTGTAACTTAGCTGGTTGGAATTGCGCGCCAAACTCACCATGCAGCTCGTTGGTTCCACCGCGGGTGACGACGTTGATCACACCGCCCGTGGCGCCGCCAAATTCCGCTTCAAACCCAGAAGATTTGACCTGAACTTCTTGAACCAGCTGAAACGGCAGGTTGAAGTTGGCGTTCAAAACGCCCGTGCGGAAGTTGGTGACCTCCTGTCCATCGATGATGAACGTGTTTTCCGAACCTGAGGCACCGTCAACTTGAAATCCACCTGCCAGAGGCTCCGGCCTGACAGCGGGAGCAACTTGCAAAAGGCTTGTGAAGTTCGTTCCCTTGGGCAACAACTCTGCCACTTGGGCTGTGATGTTGGTCTGAATTTTATTGTCGGTCGGATCGATCGCACCGACTTCAGACGTTACGGTCACCGCTGCCTGCACGCCACCCGTTTGCAGGGTTATCGTGACTGGCGTCGTTTTGCCGAGGATAACCCCAACGTTGTCAACCGTGGCAGCCGCAAACCCGGCTGTCGGTTCCGTCGAAATCGTGTAAACGCCCGGAGGGACCTCCAACGCCCGGAAGAAACCGTTTTGATCCGTCGTCAGAGTGCGCCGGAAACCGACCGACGCGCTGGGAGCCGCGCCTCCTGTGGTCGCTTTGCTTGTGATCGTGATAGTCACGCCCGGAACCACGCCGCCTTGCGGGTCTTTCACTATGCCCTCAATGGCACCTGTGGTCTCTTGGGCAAAAGTCGCCGCTGAAAAACAGCACACGGCCACAAGCAGCGAGAGGAGAAGTGAAACCTTCTTGCCCATGTCTTGTGACAACTCCTTTCATTAAAGCTTTATCGAAAGCTATTTGGACACGGATTGCTCCGAAGCATTATTAAGGCAAGTCACGCGCCACAATTCGAGGACGCCCCGGATTTCGGCTAAACCTTTGATTAAACTACATTTATCTTGAAAGCGCGGTCCCCCTTTGATCGCCTTGCAGCGGCTTTTGAACGAAAATTTGGATTTCTTATCCAAAAATTTGGATTTTTCCGAGTGGCCCTAGTCAGAAGAGCGCCGCTCATGTTAAAAGTTTCAAACGGTATGGGCGCCGAATCGCTCAATCCCGTAGTCCATGCGGTTCTCTCCGGTGCGGCGCCGCGGCAGGCGAGGCTTGCCGCAGCGCGTGGGCTGCTGCCATTGCCGCAAGCCGACTTGCTTGAGGTCTTGGTCGGGTTGCGCGCCGACGCTGATCAAGAGATCGCGCGTGCGGCAGAGGAATCGCTTCACACGCAAAAAGAGGAGGACTTGCTTGGAACCGTAAGGACCAGCGAACTCTCGCCGCGGGTCCTGGCGTACTTCGCCTCGCGACGCGACCTTGGTCGGATCATACACGAAGCGCTGGTGCTCAATGAGCGTACGCCCGACGAAGCCGTGTTGGAGATCGCACGTGCGACTGAAGATGGAGTGCTGCTCGAGACGATCGCGATTAATCAACAGCGTTTAATCCGCGCGCCTGAGATCATCGAGGCCATTTTGCAGAACCCGGCGCGCACGCCCGAGGCTGAACGGCGCGCCATCGAGACGCGCCGCGAGTTCTTCGAAAAGGAACGGGGTGCGCGCCAAATCGCTGAGGAGATGCGCGCGCGCGGGCTCGTTGCAGCCGCAGAGTTCGTCGAAGCAGCGGAATCGACGGGCACGCGCCAGATCGCCGAACAAGACTTGTGGTTACTCGCGGCGCATATTGAGGTTTCCGACGTTGATCTCGACGATTCATGGTTGCCGCTTGAAAAGATCGAAGAGCTGGTTGAAGAGACCGAGGCGCAACGCGCGAGCAACGTCGAGCGCATCATCGCCGAGATGCAGGGCGACGAGGAGATCGCACCGGAGCGAATCTCGCTTATCCGCCGCGTCATGCTGATGAGCGTCAAGGATCGCGTCAAACTGGCGCTCAAAGGCGACCGCGAAGTCCGCAACATCCTGATTCGCGACGCGAACAAGACCGTCGCCACAGCGGTCATGAAGAACCCGCGTTTGACGGATCACGAAGTCGAAACAATTGCCGCCATGCGCACCGTGCCCGAAGAGGTGCTCCGTTTGATCGCTCTCAACCGGTCGTGGGCGCGTTCTTATCCGATCATACACAACCTCGCGCGCAACCCGCGCACGCCCATTCCGACCGCGATGAACATCTTGCCGCGCCTCTATGCTAAAGATCTTCGAGCGCTTGCGCAAAACAGAAACGTTTCGGAGGCCGTCCGCCGTCAAGCGCTCAGGCTCGCGCAAACTCGTCTTGGCGAGTAGCTCAGACGCGCCAGCGCGAAAGAACGCGCGCAACCGCCGACTTGCGCTCCACTGGCCCGGCAGTCGAGTCTGTGCGTCGCGGCGAGCGCGAAAGAAAGCTCACTACCACTAACTGGTATCTCCTCCCGTAAGTTCGTTGCGCTGGACCGATCTGCAAAAGGATGCGCATCAGTACCGACCGTTCCACCCAACTGGCGCAACTTTTTGCGACGGCTAGAAGCTTCCTTTGGAGGCGTATCCGATTGAAGGTCTTCGAAACCGGCTCAGCTTCCCATCGACGGACGCGGAAGGTTTAAAAGACGTCGAATAGTTTGCGCGCGACGGAGGCGAGCAGATCGAGGAGCGTGTGAATCGCAGCCCCCCACCACAACCCGACGACCACCGCCAACATCGCCCGCCGCCCGATTCTTTTTTCGATCTCGCCCTGAATCGCGCTCCAAGCTTCGAGCATTTCAGTTGTGCCCGGGGCGGCGCCGTGGACGAAAAGCGCGCGCAAGCAAACGCCTGCGATCAACAGAAGCGCGACGATGCCCGTGAAGTAGAAGACGCGCACGAGCGTCCCGAAAAGCAGCCCGTGCGACCAGCGCGACCGATGTGCGAAGAAGAGGCGATAAGGCCACCAGATGAACCGCAACGGCCCCCAACGGCTGTATTGGCGCGATGTCGTATCGAGATCAGGGCCAAACATCAACCCACCGAAGAGCGTGGCAGCGACAACGAGCGCGCTCATCGCCGGATCGCGCGTCAAAGCCCAAACCAAAAAGGCCGTCGGCGCGAGCGAAAGCAAGGTCACAAGATCATGCGTTCGACCCGATGGCATGCGCGCCGACGTTATAGCACGCGCCGACGAACGCGCCAAATCACGCGAAGGTAAGGCGCTCCAGCGCCGCGCCGCCGCTCGCTCAGCTCATTTACAGCGCGACGAACGTGCCGAATCACGCGAGGGAAGGGATTCAGGTCCAAAGCGGCGCATCAGCCGCCTTCCACGCTGCGCGGCGAGCGCGATCTCATTAGGAAGAGAGGAAACTGTTGCTTCGCGCCGTGTGGTCGAATGAGTACTGGTAAGTGAAGCCGGGGAACTGAATGAGGCGCACGAACTGCACGTGCACTTCCATGCGGTTGCCATTCTGCCGTGCCTGAACGACCGCGTCGGGCGGCATGCCGTACTGCTCGCCGCCAGCTTTGATCTCTTTGACGACCCACTCGGCAGATTTGCCCGTCGCCGCCGCGATGTTAACCTTCTCCTGCATGAAGTCCTTCAAACCGTAAGCTTGAATGGCGACGGGGACGTATTGCAGCAACGAATATGCAGCCAACGCGACAAGGGCGATGATGAGAATAAACTTCAAGGTCGCCCCGCCGTGCTCGTTCGCTCGTCGAACGTTGGTATGCCCACAGCTCTTTTCGACCTCGCTCTTTTCAACGCGCACTACGCTGTACATCTTGGAATCCTCCCTCAAGAAAGCTCAACCGAGAATGGACCGCAACGCGGCGCGCACCGCGGACGGTTCGACTTCGCGCTCCGGAACGACGCGCGCGCAACCGATGCCTTCGAGCAGAACCCAGTGCAGTTCGCCGCCGAGCGACTTTTTATCGAGACGCAAGGCGGCGAGAACGGCGTCCAAATCGAGGCTTGTGAGCTTCGGCAAGCGACCGGCCAATCCGATGGCGGCGCACAGCTCCTCCAGTTCTGCGCGCGCGAGCAGTCCGAGCCGCGATGAGATTTCGCCTGCGGCCATCATGCCGTAACCGACCGCTTCGCCGTGACGCAAGCGGCGGTAGCCGGTCGCGGCTTCGAGCGCATGGCCGACCGTGTGGCCGAAGTTCAAGATGCGCCGTGAGCGCCGATCCGTGCGCGTCATCTCTTCGCGCTCATCGCCGGAGACGATCTCCGCTTTGAAAGCGCAGTGCGCAGCGATCAAGTCAGCCAGCGCTTTGCTGTCGTCCAAAGGTTTGCCGGTAGCCAATCGGTCGCGCGTCGCTTCGAAGAGCGCGCGGCTGCCCACTGCACCGTGCTTGATCGCTTCGCACCAGCCCGCCGTAAGCTCGCGCCGCGGCAGACTCTTTAAGGTTTCCACGTCGACGATGACGGCGCGCGGTTGGTGGAAGGCGCCGACGAGATTCTTGCCTGCACGCATGTTGACGCCCGTTTTGCCGCCCACCGACGCATCTATCTGGGCCAGCAGCGTCGTCGGCACCTGCACCAAAGCCAACCCGCGCAGGTAGATGGCCGCGACGAATCCGGCGAGATCGCCGATCACGCCGCCGCCAAGCGCAACGACAACATCGTTGCGCTCAAAGCGCGCCTCCGTCAAACGCTCCAAGGCTTTTCCCACTGTGCGCAAATTCTTGTGTCGCTCGCCTTCCCCCATCAGCCAATGCACGACGTCGAAGCCGCAGCGTTGCAATCCCTCGGCGACTTGCAAGCCGTAGAGCGTCCACACGCGCCGGTTGGAAACGACGAACGCGCGCCGCGCGCGTTGGCCCACAGCCCCACGCACGTGATCCCCAACATTTGCAAGCAAGCCAACGCCGACTTCCACTTCGTAGGCGGCGCTCTGCGCCTCCGTTCGCACCGCGATAGCGCGCTTTCTCTCGACGGCGTTCATCCAGCTTCTTCTCCAAAAGAATCGAACGCAGCTCAGATGTGATGGGGCGCTCAGTCTTCGTCCCCCAAACAATCGAGCATGGCATCGGCCATGAAGTCGTAATCGAGCGCGCCGGCGCCAATGAGCGGTGCCAGCTCCTCGACCGCGTAACGCGCTCCCACGTTCCAAACATCGATCAATTCATCACGTCCGCCGCGCGTGCGCCACCACGCTCTCCCGTAGCGCGTGCGCAGCCGTTCATTCCACATAACGGCGAAGCAGAGGGCGCGAAGCTCCGTCGTCGCCTGCCACCCTTCGCGGACCTCCACCTGAAGGGCTGCTGCCGTTCGCTCGAATCCCGTGGCGTCTGCAAGCGCAGCGGCGAACTCGCTTCGCTGCAGCGCGGCGTTTTCGGCGACGAACCGTTGCGCAAGCACGCACCAAAATCGCGCCGCGTGGAGTTCAGCGAGCGACGTGGCGTGGGCCACGCGACGCGCTTCAGCGGAAGGCAACCCACGCACTTCTTCGATCCAACGCGCATCGCACCACAACCGACGGAAAAGAGCGGCATGTCCGCCTTCGGGCGCGCGATCAGGCGAATGGATCAGCTCCGGATAACGCGCCGCCATCTGGCGCGATGCCCAAGCGAAGTAGAGCGCTCGCCCGCCTTCGGCAAAAAGGGATGCATAACGCGGCAGCCCCGTCCCTTGGCCGATAACAAGATGCACTTCGTCGGGCGGAGCGACGGCAAAGCAACGCGCTTCGCCATGGGGCATGAAGATGGGTTCGACCTTGAGATTCGGCATCTGGTCCAGCCTGATCTGCAGTCGTTCGACTGCGGTGCGCCAGACCGGAAGCAACCCTTCGGCGGGGAAGAAAGGATCAAACGCGGCCAGACGACGAAAGCGGAGTTCATCGGCGAGATCAAACTCCGCACTCGAATCGTATTCTGGATCGAAACGCAGGCGCGCCCGCAGCGCCGCCAGATAGCGCTCGGCCGTCCTCGCTAGGAATCCGTTGGCAGCCACAGCCAGTTCATCGAACTGCGCGCGCGTGGCTCTTTCGTAGAGCGCCACCGAACCGGGATGCCCCAGCGTACGGGCCGCTTCTTCCATGAGGGCCAAGCGCTCAGCGCGCAAATCGTCACATGCAGCGAGAGCATCGAGGGCGCGACGCACCAAGGCTCGCCTCTCCTTCGGACGCGCCTCTTCCGCAGCTTGAAGACGTATCTCGTCCCACTTCGCGCCTTGTTCGCACGCCCTCAATTCGTCTGCGACCGAACGTGCTGACGCCTCAACGTAAAGGACATGTGCAGCTGCAAGCAACAACTCGAGGGCAGCGCGTTCGGTGGCGAATTCTGCCGACGTCTCATCCAAGGCGCGAGACAAGTCGCTGATGTGGTCGCGTGCCCAGAGATCGGCGTAACGCTCTTCAAGCAGCTCTTCGTCGGCTCCGATGTTGCGCCCCGTAACCTCAGCGTAGCTCCTGCGCTCTTTTTCGGAACAGAAGGAAGCGTACTCCCGGCGGTAGATGCTCGTCTCCATCGCGTGCGCGCTCTTGCGCACTGCCGATTCTAACACGAGCGCCGAACACAGGCCGATCAAAAACGCACCGACGCTGAAGGGGACTTTCCCGTTGTGTTGGTGATTCGGTCTGCGAAGGACCGCCATGACCGTTATGAAGTGCCGCACGATCTAAAAAGCGGGTGCGACAAACTTGGGGAATGCCGCACCCGCCTTAAATTATGTGGTTACTGTCCTCACCCCAGCAACCACCGAGACGGAGGATCCACCAACCGTCTCTCTTGCCCCATAATATACATCGCAACGTCCGTGCCATGCAAGCCCCCTTTTGAGTGCCCCGGGGAAGCGAACTAAAATACTGAATTGCAACAACTTACGTCGAGACCAAAACGGGCATCCGCTGGTCCGCAAAACCCCGATGTAAAAATTACATCTTGGGATGAGTAACTTTTGCCTCTCTTGTCCGAAAAATTCATCGACGGAACCGTCTGCACTCGCTTGAAAGTTCCTTCATCTCATGCGACAGGTGGTCTTTGCAAAGGCACACCGGGGCAGATTGCCGCGCACGTTTGAAAGTTCATCTCGTGCGACCGTATGGGCGCCGTTCCGAGTCCTTTCGGCCTTTCATCTTCGAAAAGCTCACCTGTGAGCCAGCGCAACGCCAGCGAGCATCCATATTCGATTCTATTTGTCGGCGGCGCCATCATCCTTTGAGCTTTTCGTGATAAGACCTTCAAAGCCACGAGTCATTTTCGCTTGAGCGAAGCAGCGACGGACCGCGCTTGGGCAAGGAGACTATTTTTTCTCTAGGAGCAAAGCGAAAATGGATCTAAGCGGCAAGGTCGTGATGGTCGTCGGTGCGGGACGCGGAATTGGGCGGACGGCGGCGGAGATGTTCGCCGCCGCCGGAGCCGATCTCGTCATCGCCTCGCGCACGGAAGCCGAATTGCTGGAGCTTCAGTTCAAACTCGAACGCGAACAGCGAAGTCGCGTGTTGGTCCAGCCAGCGGACGCTACTCTGCCGACGGACGTGGAACGTCTGGTGAGCGAGACGCTTCATTCTTTCGGTCGCGTCGACACACTGCTGTACGCCGCTGGCGTGGGCGCACTCAAACCTCTCGCAGAGACGAGTCTTGACGATTTCGATCGCTTGATGAACGTCAACACGCGCGGCGCGTTTCTCGTCGCCAAAGCGGTGTTGCCCGTCATGGAGAAACAGCGGCACGGACATGTAATCGCGATTCCGGGCATCCTTGGACGCGCGCCCATGGCTCATGCTGCTGCCTACTGCGCCGCCAAGTTCGCGCTAACCGGAATGATGAAAGCGCTCGCGCTCGAATACAAGCGTGCCGGCGTGCGCTTTAGCCTGCTCCATTTCGGTGGCGTCAACACGAGCTTTTGGGATGCGATAGGCATGCGCGTGCAGCGCGAGAAGATGTTGACGCCGGAAGCTGCCGCGCGCGCCGTCTTTTTCGCTGCTACGCAAGAAGGCGAAGGCGTGCTCAACGAACTGGTTCTGCAACCGGAGTCGCACCAGCTCTAGCGCAACGCTTGAGAAATAGACACCGATTGATCACTGCCATAGATTACGGATCGCATCAGCTTCAACGCTTGAAAAAGCGGCCCCGAACGCGCGGGTAGGCGTCAAGGAGGGCTTCCCGGACTAACACGATGCGAAGAAGCGCGATGGTTGGCGAAAAGCGCACCGCCTTCGCGTCGCACGCAACGTGCTCAAGACGCGACGAGAGAACACGAGCGCCACGGCTTTGACTGAAGCTCGTCTAAGCGACCGAAGTGTTTCTTGCTCGTCGCTCGCCCGGTGTGGGAGCTACGAAGAGAGCAGCCGACGCAAAGCACCCATGCGCTCCTCCGGCTCGCCGTACCGTTCGCGGTAGTCAGCGATGCTGCGCCGGATGATCTCCAACGCTTCGGCCCGGTTGTAAACATCGATGATCTCGACGCGACGCGGAGCTTCGTCGGGAAGCTGTTTATAGCTCATGAAGTAATGCTTGAGCCGATCGATCAAGCCCTTCGGACACTCGGTGATGTCTTCAAGCCGTCCGTAAACGACATCGGATTCAAGCACGGCGATGATTTTGTCATCGGCGTCGTTGCCGTCGATCATCCGCAAGCCGCCGATGGGACGCGCGCGCACGAAGAAGTTGCCATGTGCGGCGGTCTTCTCCGTCAACACGCAGATATCCATCGGATCGCCGTCGCCTTCGACGTCCGTCAGTCCGGTTCGTTGACGACAGATTTCGGCGACCGCTTCGCCGCAAAAGGTCTGCGGAATGAAGCCGTAAAGCGTCGGGCAGAAGGAGGAGAAGCGTTGCGGTCGATCAACGCGCAGGTGGCCCGAGACTTTGTCGAGTTCGTATTTGACGGCATCGGTCGGGACGATCTCAATGTAAGCGTTGACCACTTCGGGCGCTTCTTCACCCGGCGCCACGCCATGCCACGGATGCGCCTGAAAGAGCAGCGTGAACAGATTATGTAGTTTGCTCTCTTGCGTCTTCATCTTCAAGAGAAGGTGATTGTCCGCTGCGGCCCGAACCGGCGTACCACGCGCCGTCCCCTTCAAGCTGAAGGATCAACGACGGAACAGGCCGCGACGTTCAGACATCAATCTTACGGGGAGGCGAACGCGATTGCCGTCGCGCCAAACCTCGACTTGAATAACATCGCCTACTTCGTGGCGATCGAGGATGCGCGTCAGATCGTCCCTGTTGCGCACGCGCTCGCCATCCACAGCAAGGATGATGTCGCCGAGCACATAATCACCGTCAGGCGTAACCGAGATGCCGCGCAAACCAGCCGAAGCGGCCGAACCGTTTGGTTCGACCTGTACGATGATAAGTCCTTCCTCGACGGGCAACCCCATCTCGGGAGTAACGTCGCGCGTGTAGACGCCAAGTTTGGGCCGAACGACATAACCGTTGCTGATCAGTTGCGGAACGACGCGCTTGGCGACGTTGACTGGCACGGCAAAGCCGACGCCAGCAAACGCTCCCGATGGACTCAGGATCTGTGAGTTGATGCCGATCATTCGCCCGTGCGAATCGAGCAGTGGGCCGCCGGAATTACCCGGATTGATGGAGGCATCGGTTTGAATCGCCTCGATCAAACGCCCGGTCGCTTGCGAATAGATCGGTCGTTGCAAACCGCTGATGATGCCAGTGGTCAACGTCCGGTCGAGACCGAACGGGTTGCCGATGGCGAGCACTTTCTGACCGACCATTAACTGGTCCGAATCGCCAAAAGGCACCACACGCAGAAGATCGCGCGGTACGTTGTCGACCTTGATCACCGCCAGATCCGTGTCTGGATCGCGTCCAACCACCCGTGCGCGGAAGACCCGGTTGTTGCCGAAATCGACCAACAGTTGACGCGCATCGGCGATGACGTGATCGTTGGTCAGAATGTGCCCTTCTTGATCGATCACCGAGCCGGAGCCCGTGCCTTCGCGCGGCACGGGATCGAAGAAACTTCGCCCGCCGGAGATCGACTTGATGTTGACCACGCCGGGCGAAATGGCACGATATATCTCGATGTTGTTGCGCTCATCGGTCGCAACTGAAGGATCAGTGATGCCGGGCGGAGCTGTTTCCGTGAAAGCGGCGCCGTCCGGCTGGAGCCTTTGACTCCAACGATTGAAACACGAGACGATGCCCGCTGCAATCAACGCCGAAACGAGGGCGATGAGCAGCATCTGACGCACCGAAAGCTGATAAAGTCTTGGTGAACGATTCATCGTCTTCGACGCTCCGGGGCAAATACTCCCGACAACTGAAGTCTAGCACAAAGCGCAGCGTTTCCAATGGCTGAGCTTCCCTTTCTTCCCATGGGGAAAGTCCCCACGATTGAAGTCTAATTCCTCGGCCAAACTTTAGCCAACCTACGAGCCTTGATCGTTAAAGCGTCGGTGGCGGAGCGAAGTTTTCGCTGGTTTGCCGAGCCGAAAAGTTGTTGTTTCGGATCATCGCACGGCCAAGCTAGGTGAGAAAACGGGGCGCTCGATGCCTTCTCCCCCGCCAGCAATCAGACAGCGCCGAAAAGCGCGACGGCAACTCATTTGAAGAACTGCACTGCCGTCGCCGCCGAAAGCCGACCGTCGAAAACAACGGCAGCCGTGACCGCATGGATCAACATCAAGCCTAGGTAGAGAGCGAGCGCAAAATCAAGCCCGCCGCGCGCCAGCCGCCGGTCGGACCAACGCCAGAGCACATAGGCGGCAAATGCGCCGACGAGCACCTTGACCGCAAGAAAAGGCGCGTCTCCGGCTTCGAGCAAACGCGCCATCAACCAGTTCCCTTCTTCGGTCATTCCAGCGCGCACCCAGAGCAGGGTGAGCTTGGCATCCAACAGATTCAGAAGAAAAAGGAGCGTGCATTTAGCCGGCGCGTTCACGCAAACCTTCCGCAAAAAGATGTTTAACCGCCCCTTTCAACGCAGAAGCCCTAGCTGACAGCAGCTAGGGCTTCCAACGCGTGAGGGGAAACGACGAATCGTTCTCTTGTATCCGAGATACAGTTTGAATGGGCGGTCGATTCCGCAAGTGCGGGAAGCGACGGTTTTCGCGGCGGGCGGTATCCGGCCTCGATGCCCGGTTCAGGACTCCGAACTTGTCTCAAGAAGAGAAGGGGTTGCGGCGCGCGACGAGCGGGGAGAAGAGCGATTTTTCGCTCGCTGCCGGTTCAACGCGCGTTCATGATCATGAGGATGAAGAGCAGCGGCAGGTAGAGCACCGAAGCGAGCAGCACTTGCCGGGCATGGTTTCTCGAAAGCGACCGTGCGGCGCGGACGCTGGTCCACAGGTAAATGGTCCCGAGCGCCGCTGCGCCCCAGAAATAGACGAGGCCAGCGAGACCGATCAACGTCGGCAGCAAGCTGACAGGCAGCAACGCTAGGGCGTAGATGACCATCTGCCTTCCGGTGGAGCGCCCGTCGGGTTCGACCACCGGCAACATCCGTATCCCCGCGCGCGCGTAATCCTCGCGGTACATCCACGCGATGGCGAGAAAGTGCGGGAACTGCCAGAGAAAGAGGATGGCAAAAAGCGTCCAAGCTTCGATGCCGAGCGCACTTGAGAGGCCGAATCCCTTGTTCGCAGCGGCCCAGCCGAGCACTGGCGGCATCGCGCCTGGGAAAGCGCCCACCACGGTCGAGAGCGAAGTGCGCGTTTTGAGCGGGGTGTAGAGCGTTACGTAACCGATGATCACCGCCGCGCCGAGCAAAGCCGTCGTCCAGTCGACGAAAAGCACGAGGTGAAGTTCGGCAAGCGTCGTCAGCGCAAGGCCGAAGGCGAGGGCTTGTCGCGGCGACACTCTACCCGAAGGCAATGGACGATGGGCCGTCCGTTGCATGGCGCGGTCACGTTCGCGCTCCATGTACTGGTTGAGCGCGGCGATGCCTGATGAGAGCAGCCCGATGCCCCACAGGACGTGAAGGAGCGTTGCGTAGTCGAACGGCGCGCGCGCGCCGAGGTAGAAGGCAGCCGCCGCCACCATCACGACCATGAGCGTGATGCGCGGTTTAGTCAGCTCCACAAACGCGACGAGACGCTCGCTCGTCGTGCGCGACGACGTGAGTTCAATGGCAACGCTCTTCGAGATCATCCCTTTGCGACCCTTTTTGAAACGCCCGCGCTACATCGAGATGCGCGCGACCGGAGCGAGCAGATTGCGCGTCACGTAATCGCTCGCCGTCAGCACGAGCATGATCACCAACCAGAAGAGGCCCGCCGCAACGATCACCTGCGTCAGGCGCGAACTGTAACGGACATGCATGAAGTAGAGCACGACGAGCGTCGCTTTGATGACGGCGACCGTCAGTGCGACCGTGATGTTCAGTAAGCCCGGCAGGTCGAAACGCGCGACGAAGACGGTCAGCGCCGTCAGGGCCATCAACGCGCCGAATACGGCGTAGTAGGTCTTTTTCGGAACAATGTGTTCGGACATATCACCCCTTTACATGGAATCCGACCAAATAGAGCAGCGGGAAGAGAAAGATCCAGACGATGTCGACGAAGTGCCAGTAGAGGCCTGAAAGCTCCACCGGCGAATGATATTCGGGCGAATATTTCCCGCGCCACGCGAAGTAGATCAAAAACGAAAGGATGCCAGCGCCGACGATCATGTGAAGCGCATGTAGCCCGGTCATCGCGAAGTAGAGCCAGAAGAAGATCTGCGCTTGTTGCGGGTTCGGGCCATCATAGCGGAAGTGAATGCCTGGGATCAGGCCGTCGTGAAACTTGTGCGAGTACTCGACGACCTTGATGCCGAGAAAGGTCAACCCGAGCAGCAGCGTCAAGACGAGGAAGAGGATGAGCTTGCGTTGGTTGCCGACTTGGGAATGGTAAACGGCCAACGCCATCGTCAAACTGCTCGTGATCAGCACGACCGTGTTGACGCCGCCGAGCACGATGTCCAGATGGTGGCTCGCCTCGGCGAAGACCTGCGGATACCACGAGCGGTAGATCGAATAGGCGAGGAACAGTCCGCCGAAGAACATGATCTCCGTGATGAGAAAGATCCACATTCCCAGCGTACTGGCCTCGCGCTGCTGCTCCAAGTTCTCGAAGTGGTGCGCCAGCGCCGGATGATGCGCGACTGCGCGTTGCGCCGTTACTTCGCTTTGTGCCACGGCTCTTTGAGACTCCTTCTTTTCGACGTTTTTACGACGTCGGGCCGGAGCGGCTCCATCTCGGAACCGCTCCGCCGCGTTCACAAACTAATTGCGTTTTGAGACATCGGGCTCGCTCGGTGGACCGATGATTTCCGTCTCTTCTTGCGGACGGAACTCATAAGCGTTCCACGTAACGACTGGCGTCCGCTCGAAGTTTTCAGGCGGCGGCGGCGAACTCGTGCGCCACTCCAGACCGGTCGCCATCCACGGATCGGCTGGCGCGATCGGTCCCCTCTTGAGCGACCAAAGCAGATAGATGGCTGGCAGGATCAATCCGACGGCCAAGATCGACGCGCCAGCGGTCGAAAGAACGTGCAGCAACTGAAACTCCGGCACGTAGGTGTGGTAGCGGCGCGGCATCCCAAGATAACCCAAGATGAACTGCGGGAAGAAGGTCAGGTTGAACCCGACGAAGACGACCAGCGCGGCGAAACGCGCCCACCCTTCCGGGTAAAGGCGCCCCGTCATCTTGGGCCACCAGTAGTGCATCGCGCCGAGGTAAGCGAGCAACGAGCCGCCTACCATCACGTAGTGAAAGTGCGCGACGACGAAGTAGGTGTCATGAACATGCACGTCCAACCCGAGTGCGGCGAGGAACAGCCCCGTCAATCCACCGATCAAGAAGAGTCCGATGAAACCCATCGCGTAGAGCATCGGCGAATCGTACGAGATCGAGCCGCGGTACATGGTCGCCGTCCAGTTGAAGACTTTGATCGCCGATGGGATGGCCACCGCATAACTGATCAGCGAGAAGATCATGCCAGCGTAAACCGACTGGCTCGACGTGAACATGTGGTGGCCCCAGACGAGAAAGCCGAAGACGGCGATGGCCAAGCTCGAAAAGGCGACGAACTTGTAGCCGAAGATGGGCTTTCGCGAGAAGGTCGCGATGATCTCGCTCACCACGCCCATGGCCGGAAGCACCATGATGTACACGGCTGGATGCGAGTAGAACCAGAACAGGTGTTGGAAGAGAACGGGATCGCCGCCCAACCGCGGATCGAAGATGCCGATGCCAACCGTGCGCTCCAACGCCACGAGAAGCAACGTGATCGCCAGCACGGGCGTTCCCAAAACTTGGATCAGGCTCGTCGCATAATGCGCCCAGACAAAGAGCGGCAGCCGATACCACGTCATGCCCGGCGCGCGCATCGTGTGGATGGTGACGATGAAGTTCAAACCCGTCAGAATCGACGAAAAACCAGCGATGAAGATCCCCAAGCCAGTCGCGATCACGTAAGTGTTAGCGTAGTTGGTGCTGTAGGGCGGGTAGAAGGTCCAGCCCGTATCGACGCCGCCGGCAAACATCGCGTAGGAAGCGAAAAGCGCCCCCGTCATGTAAATGTACCAACTGAGCAGATTGAGGCGCGGGAAGGCGACGTCCTTTGCGCCGATCATGATCGGCAACAAAAAGTTCCCGAAGACTGCCGGGATCGATGGGATCAGGAAGAAGAAGACCATCATGATCCCGTGCTGCGTGAAGAGCTTGTTGTAGGTCTGCGCCGAGACCAAATCGCCTTGCGGCGTCAACAGCTCCAAACGTATCAGCGTCGCATAAATGCCACCGATGAGGAAGAAGAATGAAACCCCCAACAGATAGAGAATGCCGATCCGCTTATGGTCGAGCGTCAGAAGCCATGATTTCAGCGTGTAACCCGCGTTCAAATAGGTCGTTCGCGGCTTAGCTGCTTCCGCTGGCGTGTGGATCACTGCGGTGCTCATAGAGACTCCTACCTCCTCTGCCCACTCGGGCTGCCGGAGGACTGTGCTCCGGCGTTTGTGTTCGCCGACGTGCTGTTTGAGGTCGCCGACGCAGCAGCAGTGCCGCTTCCGCCTTGCGGCGTCAGCGACTTGATGTACGCGATCAACTGCAACAACTGCTCTTCGGTCACCTGCCCCTGATAGGTCGGCATGATGGCTGAGTATCCGGCGACGATCTTCGCGCCCGGATTCAAGATCGATTCGCGCAAGTAGTTCTCATCAGCAATGACGGTCTGACCCGTTTCGAGCTGGACTGGCTTGCCGAAAATTCCAGCCAGTTGCGGCCCGCGTCCGCCAGCGTCGCGCCCGCCGTTCAAGTGACAGGTCGTGCAGCCTAGATTCTGAAAATGCTGCTCGCCCAATTGCGCTGGCGACATCTGGCTCGCATTGCCGCTCAACCACGCTTGATACTCATCGGGACGCATGACGACGATGGTTCCGCCCATCTTTGAATGGTTCATGCCGCAGTATTCGGCGCAAAAGAGATGGTATCTGCCGGGCTTGGTCGCATCGAACCACATCTGCGTGTAGCGGCCTGGGACCACGTCCATTTTGACGCGAAAGTCCGGGATGTAGAAGCTGTGAATGACATCTTCGGTGGTCATCGTCAGCCGGACCTTGCGCCCCATCGGGATGTGCAGCTCGTTGATCTCGCGCTGTCCGGTGGGATGCTGCATCTTCCACATCCACTGTTTGCCGACGACGTAGATATCGAGCGCATCTTTCGGGATGCGGTATTGCGCAAAGTAAACTTTCGCGCCCCAAACGAAGATCGACATCGCGATCAGAAACGGGATCAGCGTCCAGATCGTCTCGAGCTTCATCGAACCGGCGATCGGGCGTGGGATCTCATACGGCGACCGACGCCGGTATTTGACGGCGAAGAAGATGATCCCCGAGACGATCAGAACGGTGAAAAAGAGCGTGATGCCGACCAAGTAGAAGTAGAGCGCGTCCACCTGTCCGGCCATGGTGGAAGCTTGCTCCGGCATCAGTTTGAATTCGGATGGAAACTGCTGCATATGCTTTACGTAACGCCTCCCGTCGTTGGCGACTTACGAGCGGCCCCGCGTCGCCACAGCACCAACAACAATCCGCCCAACCCGACCAGCGTGAGCGCTCCGGCCAACCGTACGATGTTCAACACGACGGGGCCGTATTTGCCAGCAGCCGGATCATAGTGAAAGCAGTAAAGCAGAAGCTGATCGACGGGCGAGCCGATCTTATTCTCCGATGCTTCAACCAAGCCCAGCCGCAAATCGCGCGGTTCGTACTGGATGCCGTAGAAGTAGCGCGCAACCTTGCCCTGCGGCGTCAAGAGGATGATCCCGCTCGCATGCGCCCACTGATTCGTTCGTTCGTCGAAAGCGTAATGGAAACCAACGGCGTCGGTCAGCCGTCGAATCTCGCTCTCATCGCCGGTTAGAAAGTGCCATCCCTGTTCAGCATTGGGTCGCGTGTAACGGATCATATACGACCGTTTCTTGCCGGCAGCCAATTCCGGCTTTTCGCGCGGATCGAAGCTGACGACTAAAACCTCGAAGTCGCGTCCGGCAGTAAACGGCACGGCGTTCAGGCTGCCAAGCAACCCGTTCAACACCTGACTGCAAAGCATCGGGCAATCGTAGTAAACGAGCGCGAGGATCGCCGGTTTGCGCCCAAGGAACGAGCCGATCGTCACGAGCTGTCCTGTTTCGTCGCGCAACTTGATGTCGAGCGGCACTTGTTCATCCAAGCGCTGCTCGATGCGCACGTTCTTAAGCGCTTCGGGGACGCCCGTCTCCTGTTTCCCCACTTCGGGCGGGCGCTTGTAGAGGCCGCCGCCGCTTTGCGCCCGCGCGCCGGTCAACGCTCCGACGAGCAACAGGAGCGTGACGCCGCGCACAACCAATCTGTTGTATGACCTCATCATCATCAACTCCTTGATGAGCTGGCAGCCCCGAACGATTCCCTTCTACTCATTTGGACGCTTCGCCGAGCCCCAACGGTTCATCGCCTTGGTCGCCCGCCGAAACTAAAATTTCGGATGCTAAATTGTCGCATCATCTTCACCGAAGGCTCGTCTCGCGCACCCTCTTCTCAACCATCCTGCCGGAGCTTTGTTGCGATGGGATGTACACGCCTTGGCTTTCCGTTTGGCCGTTGGCCGATGGACGCACCGGTACCCCACGTTCGACAAGCAGTTCTTTGGCGCGCTCGACCGGGATCTGAACGATGCCCGCCTCGCGATTGACCCAACCGTAATTTTTCAGCACAGCATCCTCTTCGGCGCGCAATCTTTTGAGATCATCGAGCGGATGAATGGCGTGGCCCGGCGCAAGCTGCAATCGCGGCTCGGGCGGCAAACGCTGCTCGCCTTCGCGCCTGATGGTCGGCATCGTCTCGGCCTCGCTTCGCTCGGCGCTCGCCTCGAAGTACTTGAACATGCCGACCACGATCAGAAAGCAAAGGGCCGTCAGCGCCGCCAACCATCCGATGAACTTCAAAATCGCCTTCGTGTTGACGTCGCTTCTTTCATAGGCGACATCGAGGTTGCGAATGTACGAGACATCGGGCGTTTCGGTTACGTGCTCTTCGCCGTTTTTGCTGCGGTGACCGTTTCCACCAACCATCTTCACAAACCTCGCTTCAGTGATGCGCCGGATGCAGCGCTTTCTCCAGCAACGAATCATGCTGCGGCAGCAACGGACGACGACTCAACTGCCACGCGAAAAAGGCGACCCATAGTCCGCCAATTCCAATAGGCGCCGCTAGGTCCAACCAGTGCAGATGAAACGCGCTGCGGTACTCCTCGCGGTGCGCTTCGGGGGCAATCAACCAGACAGCATCGATCCAGCGAACGACAAGCAAAAAGAGCGCGATCGAGACGATGCGCCGCGGATTGCGCTTGATGTCGCGCGACAAAAGCAGCAAGAAGGGGAAAGCGAATTGGAACAGCACCAATCCTAGGGAAACGTATTGCCAGCCGCCGCTCATCCGCCGCAAGTACCATGGAATCTCTTCCGGCAAATTGGCCGACCACATGAGCAAAAACTGCGAGAAAGACAGGTACGACCAAAGCATCACGAACATGAGCAAGAACTTGCCGAGATCGTGCAGGTGTGCCGGAAGCACCACGGCGCGCAACGGTTCGCTCTGACGCAAATAGACGAAGATGGCGAGCGTGAAAGCGAGCGCGCTCATTCCCCAGCCGGTGGCCATGATCAATCCGAAGATGGTCGAGTACCACTCAGGATCAAGCGACATGATCCAATCGAAGACGGCGAACGTCACCGTCAGAAAGAAGAGGATCAAGCCGGGACCGCTCAGCCGCTGCATGCGCCCCTCGATCTCGCGCGTCTCCGCCCGCTCATCCTGCTCGGCTGACCACTTGTTGAGCAAGTGGGCGAGCAGCAGCCAAATGGCGAAGTAGATCCCGACGCGCGCCAAAAAGAAGGGGACGTTCAGATACGGCGCCTTGTGTTGAAGCGGCTCGCTGGCCGCCACCGCTTCACTGTGCGACCATTCGTAAAGCTGATGGATGCCGAGCGCCACGGGCAAAAAGAGCACCAGCATCAGCGGAATGGTGCGCGTTGCCGCTTCGAGTATGCGACGGATCACCAAGCTCCACGCGCCGCCCGCCACATGGTGGACCATGAGGATTCCCAAAGACCCAAGCGCCACGCCCGTCCATAGGACGTACCCGATCAAGTAAGAGAAGAAGAACTGCCGCGCGTCGATGAATGCGCCGAGCGCGGTCAGAGCAGCGCCTACAAGACCGACGATCAGGGCGATGCCGCGCAGGCGTCCCAACTCAGGCGGCGATGTTTCCACTCGCTGGTTCATCTTTGCTCTCGGCTCCCTCCTGTGGCAGCGTTCGCTTCCAATTTGCTTCGCTCTTCGGGCGGTACGTCGTTGAGCGTCGCATTGCGACTCAACTGCAGCGCGCGAATGTAGGCGACGATCGCCCATCGGTCGCGCGGCGGAATCATCCACCCGTAAGCGGGCATCGATCCCCACCCGTTGGTGATCACGTCGAAGAAGTGGCCCACCGGCGCCTGACGCAAACGCTCTTCGTGGTACGAAGGCGGACGCCGGTAACCGCGCTGCACGACCATGCCATTGCCGTCACCCGTGCGCCCGTGACACATCGAGCAGTAGATGTTGTAACGCTCTTCGCCCCGATCAACTATGTCTTTGGTCACAGGAAACGGAAAGGCGTTGACCAACGTCGGGTCGTACTGCGCGTTCTGCCCGCCTTGCCCATCGGCAGCGCCATTGGCCCCGCCGGATGCCATCTGCCCATTGGCGCCGGATGATTGCCGCTGCCCATTGGCCGTTCCGTTCGCGCGTTTGCCCGTGTAGAACTCGGCATCCTCACGCAAGTATCCGCGCGCCACCGTCCCTTGAACGAGCGGGCGCGACGCTTCGCCGTCGGGGAAGAAGTCGCTCTTTTCGTATGCCTCGTAGCGCGGCTGATCTTGCATGTCCTGACGGCATGCCGTGCCGAAGGCGACGCTGAGCGCCGCGCAAGCCAACACGGCTGCCTGCCGCCACCACCTCAGCCTCGCGCTGTACACCATGTTTCGCATGTGATCCCTCGCTTTCGCTACGGCTCCACTTCGGAGACTTCGCGTGCGTTCAAGCCGGCGAGGAAACCGGCCGTCTCCTCACGATCGAACTTCGGGTCGGTCGCTTCGATCAACAAGAAGAAGCGGTCACGGCTCGCCAACTCGAACCGCGGCACGTTGAAGACCGGATGGTAAGGGCGCGGCAAACCGTTGCGCCCGAGCATGCCGAAGACGGCTGAAAAAGCGGCGAACAAAACGGTCAACTCAAACGTGATCGGCACGAAAGCGGGCCAACTGTTGAACGGACGTCCGCCGACGTTGATCGGGTAGTCGATGGCCGACGTGTAGTATTGCAACAGGTATCCGGTCAACGTTCCGAGCAATCCGCCGAAGAGGATGAGCACGGGCAACCGCGTGCGCCGAATGCCGATCGCTTCGTTCAACTCTTCGATCGGGTAGGGCGAGAAGGCGTCCACTTGTCGGTAACCGGCCTCGCGCGCGCGTCGTGCCGCTCGAACCAAATCCGTAGGCGTATCGAACTCAGCCATCACGCCGTAGATCTCCGGTTGCTCCTGCGTTTTGTGCGCCATCTTCTTTTTCACCTCACGCTCAGTCGTGTGCCGTCGCTCCTTCGGGTTCAGTCCGCACTTTCGCTTGCGGCAACAACGTCCGCACCTCGAAGATCGAGATCATCGGGAGCAGTCGGATGAAGATGAACATCAAGAAGAGGAAGAAACCGATCGTCCCGAAGAACATCGTGAAATCCCACAGCCGCGGCGCGTACATGCCCCACGACGATGGCAAGAAGTCGCGGTAAAGGCTCGTCACGATGATCACGAAGCGCTCCAGCCACATCCCCGTATTGACCACGATCGAGATGAGAAAGAGCAAGATCATGTTTTCGCGTATCCGCTTGGACCAAAGAAGCTGCGGGATGACGATGTTACATAGGATCAGCATCCAATAAGCCCAAGCGTAGGGGCCGAGCGCACGGTTGCGCATCATGAACCACTCGTACCCGCTCGCGTACCAACCGATAAAAGCCTCCATCAAGTAACCATAAGCGACGATCAAGCCTGTCGCCAGCATGACCTTGGCCATCTGGTGCATATGACGCAATGTGATCAGATCTTCCAAACCGTAGAACTTGCGAATCGGAATCAGCAGCGTCAACACCATGGCGAATCCCGAGTAAATGGCGCCAGCGACGAAGTAAGGCGGGAAGATCGTCGTGTGCCAACCGGGAATGAGCGACACGGCGAAGTCGAAACTCACGATGGTGTGCACCGAAAGGACGAGCGGCGTCGAAAGACCGGCCAAGATCAGATAAACGGTCTCGTAGCGGTGCCAGTGGCGCGCCGAACCGCGCCATCCCATGGCCAGCACACCATAGATCTTCTTGACCAGCGGATGGCGCGCTTGATCGCGCATGGTCGCTAGATCCGGGATCAACCCCGTGTACCAGAACAGGAGCGAAACGGTGCCGTAAGTCGAGACGGCAAACACGTCCCACATCAGCGGGCTGCGAAACTGCGGCCACATGCCCATCGTGTTCGGGTAGGGGAAGAGCCAGTAAGCGAGCCACGGACGCCCGACGTGCAACAACGGGAAGAGGCCAGCGCACGCGACGGCAAAGAGCGTCATCGCTTCGGCTGCGCGGTTGATCGAGGTGCGCCAGTCTTGCCGAAAGAGCAATAAAATGGCCGAAATCAACGTTCCGGCGTGCCCGATGCCGATCCACCAGACGAAGTTGATGATGTCAAAGGCCCACGCGACGGGAATGTTGTTGCCCCAGATCCCGACGCCCGTCAGCACCAGATACCCGATGGTGTAGAGCAGCATCATCACCATCATGAAGGTGATCGCGGCGCCGACGAGCCAACCAAAGGGCGTGCGCCGCGCCAGAACGATGTTGGCGATCTTCTCCGTGACAGTGATGAAGTTATGTCCCGGCGCGATCACCGGATAATCCGCGCCGGTCAACGTCTGTTGGCGTTCTGGCGTGATGGTGCTCATGCTCTTATGCTCCCTTCAACTCCGGGTTGGGATTGCGCAGCGCTGCCAGATAGCTGGTGCGCGGGCGCGTGTTGAGTTCACCGAGCAACGAGAAGTTGCGCTTTTCGGCCTTCAATTTGGCCACACGGCTGTTCGGATCATTGAGATCGCCGAAGACGATCGCTTCGGTTGGACAGACAGCTTGGCACGCGGTCAAAACTTCACCGTCGCGCACGCGCCGCCCATCTTTCTCCGCTTCGATCTTGGCCGCTTGAATGCGTTGGACGCAGTAGGTGCATTTCTCCATCACGCCGCGCGAGCGGATGGTCACCTCCGGGTTGCGCATCATCTTATAGGTCGGCGTCTCCCAATCCTGATAGAGCAGGTAGTTGAAACGCCGGACCTTGTACGGACAGTTGTTGGAACAGTAGCGCGTGCCGACGCAGCGGTTGTAGACCATGTCGTTCAAACCCTCGGCGCTGTGCACCGTGGCGTTGACCGGGCAGACCACTTCGCAGGGCGCTTTTTCGCATTGCTGACAGGGGATCGGTTGAAAATACGCGGTCGGATTCTCCGGATCCCCTTCGTAATAGGTGTCGACCCGCAACCAATGCATCTCGCGGCTGCGCGCGACCTGCTCTTTGCCGACCACCGGGATGTTGTTTTCGGCTTGGCAAGCGACGACGCAGGCGTTGCACCCGATGCACGCGCTCACATCGATCGCCATCGCCCAGCGGTAACCGTCGTACTGGTACTGCGGATAGAGCGACAGATCTTCCGGCGGCTCGTGCCCGCGCTCGTGAACGACCTCGGGATTCCGCATGTACTCTTCAAGGATGGTCGCACGCACTAGATCGCGTCCTTCCATCAAGAAGTGAAGCTGCGTCGAGGCAAGCTGGTACGCTTCGCCCGTGCGCCGCAACTCGGCCCCAGCGCCTGCCCACATCGCCCCTGTGGTTCTGATGGCAGAAGCGTTGTAGCCGATCTTGTTGCCGACGCGCCCGGCCCGCTCGCGCCCATACCCCATGAAGACGGTCACGCAATCATCCGGATGCCCCGGCACAAGATATGCCGGACCGCGCACAGTGCGCCCCTCGAACCGCAGCTCGACGATTTCGGACCAAACTTCGCCGCCGCGGCTGCCGACGACGCGATCTAACCCAAGCCTTTCCGCAGTGCGCGGACTCAAGTAGATGACGTTATCCCACGTGAGCTTGGTGAGCGGCTTGGGCAGTTCTTGCAACCAACCGAGATTGGCGAAACGTCCGTCGTAGATGGATGGGTCCGGTCGAAAGACGATTTCGAGTCCCTGCGCCGACGTGCTCGTCGGTGGCGCTGCAGCGAAGTCCGTGCGCGCAGAGAGCGTGCGCGCCGTAAAAGCGGTATCAGGCACGACGCCATCGTGCAACGCGCGCCGCCACCACCGTTCGAAATCAGCTGCACCGGCCTGTCGCTGCCAGTACTCGCGCACCACATCATAGGAGGTGCGATCCGGCTGATCGTTGAGCACGGCGAGGATCTCGTGCGCCGTCTTGCCTTGGTAAAGCGGCGCGATCAGCGGCTGAACGATCGATACGGTGCCATCGTAGGCGCGCGCATCGCTCCATGATTCGAGATAGTGTGCTTCCGGTACGTGCCAGTGGCACAAGTCCGCCGTCTCGTCCCGGTACAAGCCGAGGTGAATGCGCAGCGGAACGCGCTCGAGCGCGGTGCGAAATGGGATGTCAGCCGGTGCCGTGTAAACGGGATTGCCTCCGAGAATGACCAGCATCTCAACGCGCCCGGCTTCCATGTCGGCGACCAACTCGCGCAAGCTCTCGGTTTGAACGACCGGATTGGCCTCCACTGGGTCAGTATAAAAGACCGTGCGCCCGACGTTGCCGAGCGCAGCATTGATCGCATGCCCCAGTGCATGTACCACCGGCGGTTGCTCGTCACCGACCACCACGATGGATGCGCCACGGTGCTGGTCCAGATCGCGCACCACAGCGTCGATCCACGAGCCGTACTTTGCCAACGCTTCGCCCGTCGGCGCAGCGACGTTGCCGACACCAACGCCAGCGGCGATGGCGCGCGCAAGCGCCTCTATTTCGCTCGGTTTAACTGGCAAACGGTGATCGGCGATGGATCCCGTCACGGTCGGCGAGCTCTCAGCTACGTAGAGCCGATTCATGTCTTTCTGATCGGCGACGACGCGCCGTCGGTTGGCGAAATCACGGGCGTAGCGCAGGTGGCCCGGACCGCGAAACAGAAAATCGGCATCGAGCGCAACGACGCGCGCCGCTTGATCGAACCGGTAGATGGCGTTGACTGGTTGACCGAAGGCCATCTGCGCGCCCAGTCGTACGTTGTCGCGCGTCACAGGTTCATACTGGTGCCACTTGGCAGCCGGGTATTTCTGTAGCAGCGCCTTGATCTGATCGGCCAACGTCGGCGAGATGACCGTTTCGGTCAAAAGGCGCAAGCCTGCCCCTTGCTTCCCCCCCTGATTGACCATCGCCGTTCGAACGGCGCCCAAAAAGGCGGACCAGGACGAAATGTCCCCGAGATAGAGCAAAGTGCGCGAACGATCCGGGTCGTAAAGCTGCAAGATGGAAGCTTGCGCCCAAAGGTCGGTCGCGCCAAGGCTGCCGGGATGCTGCGGGTTGCCTTCGATCTTGGTTGGGCGCCCCTCGTTACTTCGCACCAGCAATCCAATGGCTTCGCCCGCAAACGGCATCGCCGTGGCGAAGAAGAGCGGCTTTCCGGGAACGATCTCTTCGGGTTGACGGATGTACGGGACGATCTTCTCCTGCGGTTGATAGACGCACCCGCTCAAACCCGCCAGCGCGAGCGAAGCGCCCATCAACTTCAGAAATCGCCGCCGCCCGACGGGGTCGTGCCACTCCGACGCGCCATGTGGAAATTCGCGCTGGAGATACTCGATGAACTCAGGCGTTTCGCACAGCTCTTCCAGCGAACGCCAGAAGCGGCGTCCTTGCTCTTGTTGCGCCTTGTGAAGGAGCGTACTAAGGCGCGGACGAATTTGAACCAGCTCTTGGGGAGTCGCTTCTCTAGCCATATTGGATCACGATTCCTTCCGCTATTTAACGATGGCACGTCGAACAACTGGTCAAGATGGCCGGACTCTTGATCTCATAGGCCTTGACCAATTCGCGTCCGAGTCGCTCCTGGTCCGGGCCCGGCTGCCACTCCATGTTGAAGATCTGATCGCGCGGACGCACGAATTTCTCCGGCGCACGGTGGCACTGCAAACACCACTCCATCTGGAGCGAAGCCACTTGCCAAACGGTCGGCATCAAATCGACGCGCCCGTGACAGGTCGAACACCCGATCCCCTTGTTGACGTGAATGCTGTGGTTGAAATAGACGTAATCAGGCAGATCGTGCACGCGATTCCACTCAATGGGGCGACCCGTGCGCCAACTTTCACGAACTGGCTCAAGATAAGGGCTGTCCGCCCAAATCTGCGAGTGGCAGTTCATGCACGTCTGCGTCGAGGGCATGCCAGCCGACGATGAGACCTCCACTGCCGTATGGCAATAACGGCAGTCAATGCCGTCGTCGCCGACGTGGTGCTTGTGGCTGAACTGCACGGGCTGCTCGACCTCGACGTATGCCTTCGTGATGTAAGACGAGCGTTGGAATGCGATCACGAGGAAAATGGCTGAAGCGATGATGAAGACGGCGCCGAAAATGCTTATCCTCGAGATCGAATTCGCGCTCGGACGAAATAGTTGCGGCATTGCCTCACCTTTCGTTTGCTGCGCCGGAAGCGACGCACACCACACTTTACACTTCGCGTTCGGGCTCCCCGCAGGGAGCGCTCGAAACTGCTCGATCCTACTTCCGCTCGACTTGCAACGGGGCACTCCTTTCGGAGTAGCCTATCTCATACTACATTTTTCACCTGCGGAGCAAGTTACCGGCAAAAATTTATCTGATTTTTAAGCCCATTTAATTCTCCGCCGAGCGCATCGACCCGCCCACTGCAAAAAATTACCGCCTCAGCAGACCATCCGCTCGCCTCTGGCATTGACTCGGCTGCACCTAACGCAAACATGCCACGACCTTCCCTCTTTGCCATTTGGCTCGACACAGATTAAACTTCAGGATTTCGATTTCTCCTTAGCGCGTCCGTCAAGCAAACGTCGCTGCACTCCGCGATCGACTTCGGTGTTGATCGAGGGCGAAAATCCTTAACGACATTTCCGAGGAGCGATGAGCACCAACCAATCAAACATGTCGCAAACCGCCTCCAACAGCGCGCATGCGTTCGATTCTTTCTTGCACGCGCAAAGCGAGCAAGTTTGGGCCGATGCTTTGCGTCAATTGCTGCCGCGCGTGCACGAGGTTGATCGCAACGCGACGCAGATCTGGTTTCACTTCTTCCCGCTTTCGCTGGCGCGCGCGCTCGAACGCGCCGATGACCCCGACCGACTCGCCCGCGAGATGCAACTTCAAGGGCGCTACCGCTTGCACGACCAAATAGACGATTCGCACCGTTTCCTCTACGGTCATCGCTTCTGGCCGACGGTGAAAGCCGCCGTGACTGAATTCGCCGACCGTTTCTCGCCCAAAGAGGTGCCGTGCTCGCTTGCCGAGCAGATCGGCCAAGTGGCGCGCGAAGCGGCACAAAGGCTTCGCGTTGAAGAATCTCTCGTGCTCGGCATCACGGCGGTCGCCTTCATGACCGTGCGCCAGGTCGGGCTCGAACTGTTTCGGCGCGCGCCGGGCAAAATCATGCTGAGCGAGCAAGCGCGCAAGAGGACGCCGGATGAGGTGTTGCGCGCGCGGGCGCGCGACGACCGGCAAGGGCTGCTCGGCTTTCTGCGCACGGAAGACAAGCGCTGGACCGTCACGTTCGACGAAAACGACCCGGAGGCGCGCTTCAAACTGGTCCACACACAAGAGATCGCGTGGGGCGCGGCGCTCGATAAACGGCCGTGGCACTTGCGCGACCCGCGCTGCGTCGAAGGCGAAGGGCCGATTCCGGTCCAGTGCCGGTCGGCTGCTTGCGGCACGTGTTGGGTCGGCGTGTTGGGCGGTGCCGAGAAGCTTTCCGAAGTCAGCAAACTCGAACGGCGCATGATGCCGCGCTTCGGTTACATAGACACAGATGATCCGCGCCCGCTGATTCGTCTTTCTTGCCAAGCCAAAGTCTACGGCGCGGTCTCCATCGTCATTCCGCCGTGGAACGGCTACTTCGGCAAGTTCGTGCGCGACGATCGCGACGATGCTGATGACGGAATGGCTTCCTGAACGCGCTCGGTGAGATCGGCGATATGCCATCGAGCGACATGCGAAGGGTCTTCGCCATGCAGAGCGCCGCTTAACTGAGCGTATCGCTTCGGCGATCGCTACAGTCAACGATGGCGGTTGTCATTTGCTGTCTTACGTTCGATGGCGAGTCGGCGCTCCAACTCCGCGCCGTTGAGTCCGCGCACGCGCACACGCTTGTTTTGTCCGGCGGCGCCGCGCACGATCTCGACCGCGTGCGGCGCAACGCGCAGTGCCTCTGCAAGCGTGCGCACGAGTTCTTCGTTGGCCGCGCCGCCTGCGGGCGGAGCGGCGAGTTGCACGCGCAACGCGCCGTTCCACTCGCCGACGATTTTGCTGCGCGAAGCGCGCGGCACGGCGCGCACGTTGAACCAAACGGCATCCTCTTTCTCGGTCCAAGCGATCATCCGAAGTGACTTTGCCGACCGGTTTTTGATGCCCACCTCTTTGTTAGACCGACGCCCGAGCGCATAGATCTCGTCTGCCACAAAACGAATGGCAAAATGGGTCTAACCGATGAAGTTCAGCGGCCATCCGCGCAACAAGGTGCCTGCCACGGCAGCTTGGAACAACCAGATGATCAGGAAAGCGACGATCGGCGAGATATCAAACATGCCGAGCGGCGGGACCATGCGTCGCAGAGGCAGCAACAAGGGTTCGGTCGCGTTGACGAGAAAGCGCATGAGCCGGTTCGAGTAACCGACCATCCCCCAGGAGAAGATGATGCGAATGAAAATCAGGAGCGAATAGAGCGCGAGCGCACCGTAAACTAAGTAACCGACAAGAGCCACTGGCGCGCCGCGTCGCAAACAGAAGACAATCCCGGCTGCCGTGTTCAAAACGGTGGAAGCCAGTTGCAACGCCAGCCAACCGAGCAGAATGGCGAGCAAGATGACGATGAGCGGCGCGACGTTCGGCCCGAGGCCGAAGCCAAGCAGCGCGCGCCGCACCGGCGCGACCAGCGGATCGGTCACGCTGCGCAACCAGATCACCGGGCGGCTGAACGGATTCGGATCGGCATAGTTGAGCACGAGCCGCGCGAGCATCAACGCGATGACGACCACGATCGCCGCCACCACCCCGTAGTTGACAAGCAAAAACAACGCTTCGATGACGAACATGATTCAGCCTCTCATTCGCTTAGGCGCGCGCCGAAGATCGCCGTTCCGACGCGCACCATGGTCGCCCCCTCTTCGATTGCTACCTCGAAATCATGGCTCATGCCCATGGAGAGTTCGCCGCGCCCGTCGCCGAACAGCCCGTCGGCGCGAAGACGGTCGCGCAGTTGGCGCAAACGTCGAAAGTACGGGCGCGCTTGCTGCGCGTCGGCGAAAAACGGCGGCAACGTCATCAATCCCACCGGGCGCACTCGTTCACAACGACTCAACGCCTGTATGATGCGCGACAGTTCCGCTTCGCTAGCTCCAGACTTAGTCTCTTCGCCAGCGAGGTTCAATTGGACCAGTACGGGCAGTTCGCGCCGACCTTCTTCACGACACAAACGTTCGAGCCTTTCGACTAATTCCGCTGAGTCGAGCGAGTGAATGTAGTCGAACAAACGCACGGCACGTCGCGCTTTGTTCGATTGCAGGTGACCGATCAAATGCCACTTGACGCCCTCGTGGCCGATCTCGCGGATCTTCGTCTCCGCCTCTTGCACGCGATTTTCGCCTAGGTGTTCGACGCCCGCCGCAATCGCTCGCCGCAATGCCTCCACCGGAAAAGTCTTGCCGACAGCGATCAACAAGACTTCCGACGGATCACGTCCGACGCGCTCGCAAGCGCGTGCAATGCGCGTTCGGATCGCCTCCACGCGCGCGCGCAATTGCTCAACCGCAACGCAAGCTTCCACGCAAATGACTATAGCAACCGAACGCAAAGCACTGCAACCGAACGCAGGCGCGTTTCGGTTCGGAAACGGGCGCGCACGGCGCGCCAAAAGTCCGCCGATCGGCGTAGACGCCGCGCCTGAACTAAAGGTTAAATTAAAACAATTACGGATCTTGAACCGATGGCCGAAAACGGTTCCGAAGCCATATGCGACGCAGAGAACGAATCGAAACCAAATGGCCGATCTTGAATCAACCGATCGAGTTCGGAGATGACCGCGTTCACGCGCTGCGAGGTTTCACGAAGACCGACCCCTTTGCACCAACAGATGGAGTTTGAAGTTGATCACATCGGCGATATTCAAAATACCGACCTTGAACCGGCTAATCGGATTTGAGGTGAAGACTGCGCCGCAAGGCGTACCAAATCATCGGAGCGTATCCCTCGCATTCTGTGCAAGGCGGAACATCAAGAGTCGCGCGATGCATACCAAATCGTTGAGACGCATCCTTTTTTCGTGCACGGTTGGTCCGACGCGTCGCGCAAGTGTTTGATTTTTCACGGGCGCGCGGATCCCATGATCGACGGCACGCAGATTGTCAGCGCAATCAGGGCAAACGATGCGGTTCGCGCCTCTTGTTCCAGTGGGCGAACACGCCAGCAAAGTAAAATCGAAGCTTTTGAGGGGGGAACCATGAACAGACGACTGAGCTTTTTCGCCTTGCTTCTTTTCGCCACCGCGCTCGCCGTGCCTGCCACGTCGCTGGCCCAGAGCGGACCACCAGCGCGCATACGCGAGAAGAAGTCCGGAAAGTTCATCAACGGCCATGATGCGCGCGACGGAAGATGGGACGGGCGCGGTCCGCGCCGTGACAAAAGAGGTGATAGAGATGATTACGACGATGAGGATGATCGTCGGGAACGCGGGCGCAAACGCCATGACCGCGACCGCGACGGCGTTGACGACCGACGTGAAATCCGCCGTTATGCCGAATCCGTCGGCTATCGGGAAGGGTACCGTCTCGGACGCGAAGATCGCTTGAGCGGGCGACGCGCCAACTACCGCGACAGCGGCGTTTACCGGGAAGCGACCATCGGCTACCGCAGCGAGTATGGCGATATAGACCGCTATCGGCGGAGCTTTCGCGAAGGCTTCCGCCGCGGGTACGAAGATGGCTACCGCGACCGCAGCCCACGCCGCCGCTACGAGAAGATCGGCGACATCCTCGGCGGCGTCTTCGGTCGCTAGTCCCACAAGCGCGCGAGGATTATTGTGGGAGCGGCGACATCTTCGGTTGCCAAAGCCACGCTTGACACACCCGGTACAGGCACCTAGAATTCTAGGTGCAGTGCGGATGTGGCGGAACTGGTAGACGCGCCGGCCTCAGGAGCCGGTGACGGCAACGTCGTGGAGGTTCAAATCCTCTCATCCGCACCAAGTTTTCGTTTGGGGTTCAAAGAGGCGAAGTCGGCAAAAAGGCTTCGCCTCTTTGCATTCGCCGCTCTTTAGAAATGGCCTGCTGTCGGTCGTCTTTGACAAGAAAGCGAACTTAAAAAGGCGTTTGAATCACATCTGCGCGGCGCCTAATCAACTCCGTCACCTTTTGCTTTTCCGGTCGCGTCGAGTTGCAAACCGGCTCGTCGCAGCGGTGGGCGCTTCAATTCACCGCGTTGGAGGTCGATTCAAAGGCGCGCGCGTCTGTGACCACCAGCGGTTGCTCGTCGAAGAGCATCGAATCAACCAAGGTCTGCACCCAGTAGCGCCCAGCCACCGGGAAAGTCACATTGACAAAGAAGCTGATGTTGTCGGCAAAGCCGCCGGGCGCGATCTCAAACCTCGTCGGTTGCGAGACGACGATCGGATGCTGACGGTCAGGCGAAAGGATACGCACCTCCGAAAGATAGACCCCCTCGCCGCGCCAGTGGTTGACCACGGCGAATTTGATGAGCGAGACGGGCAGTTGCTGCACCATGATGTTCTGAAAAACACCCATCAGCGAAAGTTTGTTGCCGACCTCTAGGCGCACATCATCGCACAGGATCGTATAGACCAACTCCAGCTTTTCATCTCTTTTTCGAGGCACGCTCTTCTCCGTTTCCAACGAATCTGCGGTTCGCCCGTTTGAGAGCAACATCACCTTCAGCGCTGTTGCCGAACGCCCGCCGATGCTTCTCGGCATTTTAGCCGGAATCGCCCGAGATGGCACGCGCCCAACACGAGGCACAGTGAAGATCAGCGTTGCGCAAGCGACAATGATGCGGAGATCTCCCGCGGCAATGGCGGGGCTTTCTCGAAATGGCGGCCGTTCGACGAAAGATTTTCCGCCGATGCTGGCTTCACTTTTTCAACTTGAGCATCGCTCGCCACACGATCGTTGATCCCCGACCTTACGCTTCCAGATCGAGCATTCTCCTGAATTCCGCTTCGTCGATGACGCTCACGTTCAACTCGCGCGCGCGGTCGAGCTTTGATCCAGCATCTTCGCCAGCGATGACGAGGTCGGTCTTCCGACTGACGCCCGAAGAGACGCGCCCGCCGCGCGCTTCGATCAGCGCGCGCGCTTCGTCGCGCGTCATGGATGCGAGTTTGCCGGTCAAAACGAACTGCTTTCCGGCGAACCTCGCATCACGAACGCCGGTTGCGGGAGCAGCACCAGTTTCCGTGCGCACACCTGCCAGACGAAGCTTTTCGCACAACGCGCGATTCCTTTCGTCAGCGAACCAATCGCGCACGCTCTTTGCCACCGCTTTCCCGATATCGGGGAGCGCATCGAGTTCTTCCAAACCAGCGCGGGCAAGACCGGCAAGCGAGCCGAAGCGTTGCGCCAGAACCTTCGCCGTCCGCTCGCCGACGTGACGAATGCCAAGGGCGAAGACCAAACACGCCAGATCGCGCTCTTTGCTCGCTTCGATCTGCGCCAATAGCTTGGCCGCCGATCTTTCGCCCAAGCGATCAAGAGCGGCCAGTTTCTCCAGTTGCAAGCCGTAAAGATCCGCAACGTCACGCACCATGCGGCGCTGGACCAATTGTTCGGCCACGGCATCGCCCAAACCTTCGATGCGCATGGCGCGACGCGAGGCGAAGTGAAGCAATCTGGCTTTGAGCTGCGCCGGACAATCGGCGGCGATGCACCGCGCCACCGCCTCGCCTTCGGGACGCGAAACGTGGCCGCCGCAAACCGGGCACGTCGTTGGCATGACGAACGGGCGCTCTTCGCCCGTGCGACGCGTCGTGATGACTTTGACCACTTTCGGGATGATCTCGCCGCTCTTTTCGACGAGGACCCAATCGCCGATGCGCACGTCGAGCCGTCGGATCTCGTCCTCGTTGTGCAACGTCGCGCGCGAGACGGTAGTGCCGGCAAGCGGCACGGGCTGCAACACGGCAACAGGCGTCAACGCTCCCGTACGCCCGACCTGAACGACGATCTGTTCGATTCGCGTGGTCGCTTGCCGTGCGGGGAATTTGTAGGCGACGGCCCAGCGCGGCGCCTTCGCCGTCGTGCCCAACTCTTCTTGCAACGCGACGGAGTTGACTTTGACGACGACGCCGTCGATCTCGTAACCGAGCGTATCGCGGCGCGTCTCCCACATTTGACAAAATGAAACCGCTTCAGCAACAGAAGCGCACAGGGCGCGTTCGGTGACGCAAAATCCAGCCCGCCCCAACCAATCGAGCGCGGCCCAATGCGTAGCGAAAGGTTTGCTTCCGTTTACCAAGACGTCGTAAGCGAAGAATTCCAAGCGACGGGCAGCGACGATGCGTGGGTCCAACTGGCGAATCGTGCCCGCTGCGGCATTGCGCGGATTGGCAAAGCGCGGCAGGCCCGCGTGGTCGCGCTCGTCGTTGAGCTTTTCAAAAGCGCGTCGCGGCATGTAGGCTTCGCCGCGGACCTCGATCTCCTCGCCCAATTCCTCCCAACCGTCGTTTAGGCGAAGCGGGATCGAGCGAATCGTCCGCACGTTCGGCGTGACATCTTCGCCGCGCACGCCGTCGCCGCGCGTCGCCCCGCAGACGAGAAGCCCGCGCGCGTAACGGAGCGCCAGTGACAGTCCGTCGATCTTCAACTCGGCGACGTAATCGATCGTTGACCAACCAGACAAACGCCGACACCGTTCATCGAAAGCGCGCAACTCCTCGATGTTGTAACTGTTGTCGAGCGACAACAGCGGACGGCGATGGACGACCTCCGGGAAAGATTCGACCGGCCTTCCGCTGACTCGTTGCGTCGGGCTGTCGGGCGTGATTAAATCCGGACGAGCCGCCTCGAGCGCGCGCAGCTCTTCGCGCAGAGCATCGTACTCGGCATCCGACACCTCGGGATCATCGCGGACGTAATAGCTTTCATCATAACGACGAATCTGCTCGCGCAAGCGCGCGATCTTCTCCTCGATCTCGAACAAATCTTTTTGCGTCATGATCGTTCGGGCTTTTTGCAAAGTCGGTGATGAATAGAAGAGGTCAGGACTCATCCGCCGATGGCCCGTAGATTGCTGGCACAGCCACGTCATTCAACCGAGAGTAGACGCCTAATTGCGCGCGATGGTGGACCAGGTGATTGAAGACCATGCGCCGCAACACCGCATAGCGGGCCATCCCAAAAATCTTCTGCCCGCCAGAGAGCAATGACCACTCTTTGGCGAACTCTTCGTCGCTCGTCGCCGCGATCGCCCGCCGCGCTTCATCGGCGTTTCGCTCGAACAATTGCAGGACCTCGTGACGCGAACCGGCCCGCTGCGCAAGGCGAATCGGCTGCCCGTCGGGGCCGATCATGTCGAACGCGTCGCTGGTGAGGATCACCGACGCCCAACTCGGTATGTTGGCGATGTGCGTCGCCAGCTCGCCCAAAGACATCGACTTGGCATGTGGACGCCAATCGAACTTATCGTCCGGAAGGCGCTCCAGCAAGCGGCGCGTGCCCTCGATCTCTTGCTCGAATTCAGGGAGTAACATGTCGCTAATCTTCATGGTTTGCTCCTTTCACGGATAATGCGCGGTTGCGTTGCAGCTTGAGCGCGGTCTCAGTCTCTTTTTCGGCGCTTGCCTCTTGCGCTAAGCGCCCGAGTTGATGAATGACGCGACCGAAGTACTTGATGCCGCGGATGAAATCCTCCAGCCGGATGTTCTCGTCCGGGCCGTGCGGGTTGGAACCTTCGTATCCAATGCCGAAAGAGACGACCGGCGTCGGCGGTTGCACCGCGCCGCACAGCGCGCCGACTGGACCGCTTGCCGGATCAAGCGGATAGATCACCGGGTCGCGACCGTAAACCTCGGTAACCGACTCTACAGCTGCGCGCGCCACTACGCTGCGCGCCGAAGACTTTGCGACGGGCGCGCGCGCAAGCACCGTGATCTCGATGTCGTCGAATCCGCGCCGATCCAGATGTTCGCGCAGCAAGCTGATCGCCAGTTCGGGCGTGAGGTTCGGGACGAGCCGGAAATCGACGCGCGCCACTGCGGTGCCCGGCAAAGCTGTGCGCGGACCAGTCTCGGCGTGTCCGGTCTGCAGACCGCAGATTGTGCAGGTCGGGCCGAAGACGAGTTCGCGAACCAGTTCCGGTCCGGCGAGGCCACGCGCCCAATTCGCGATGCGAAACTCCCGCTTGAGTCCTTCCTCATCCAGTTCCACCGAAGCGAGCAACCGCAGGTCCTCCTCGTCGAGCGGCGCGACGTGACTCATATAACCATCAACGGTGATTTCGCCTTCGGGCGAAAGCAACGTCGCCAAAGCGTGGACCAAACGCCAAGCCGGATTCGGCACGATGCCGCCCCATTTCGAATGTATGTCGGTGCGCGCGCCATGCGCTCGAAGTTCGACGAAAGCGATGCCTTTGAAACCTAAGCTGATGACCAAGCGTCCGTTGGCATCGATGTAGCCATCATCCCAGATCGCGCCGTGTGCGCGCAGCAATTCAGTGTGCTCCGCGGCAAATTGGTAGAGGCTCGGACTGCCGAGCGCATCTTCCCCCTCGACGATGTAGCGCAAACAGAACGGGAGTTTGCCGAAGCTCTTCTGATAAGCCTCGATGGCAGCCAAGCGCGCGACCAGATCGCCTTTGCTGTTGGCCGCGCCTCGCGCGTAGAGTTTGTCGCCGATGATTTGCGCGGCAAACGGGCCGGAGGTCCATTCGGTGAGCGACCCGATGGGCTGCACGTCGTAGTGACCATAGACGAGAAAGCAATGTGCGCCGGCGCCGAACTCAGCGTAGATGATCGGATAACCGCTGCCCAAGCGAAACAGGCGCGTGCCACCGCCGGCGCGCTGCATCATCTGCTCGACCGTGTCGGCGACGTTGCGCATCCCCGTCCCATGCGCCGCCACCGAAGGCATGCGACACAGCGCCCGCAGCCTTTCGATGAAACTTTGCGCGTTGCGCTCGACGTAACGATCAAACCGCGTGAAGCTCATCAGCCATGCCTCTTGCCACAAGCGTCACTGCAACCGCGCGACATCGTCCGCACGATAGAGCAGGTAGCGCGGGCGCTCCGCATCGCGCACGAAGCCGGCACAGATCAACCCTCGCTCGAACGCGTCCGCAAACGCCGCGCGCACGCGCCGTTGTTCACCTCTTGCGCGCTCGACGTCGCAGCGAATCAACGCGCTCCAGTCATTTGGAATCGCAATCTCGGCTACCGGTTCGGCTTCGGGCGTCGTTCGTTCGCCGCGTCGTGCGCGTTCGACGCGCGCCGACTCCAGCTCCCATTCAGCAAAAAGCCGGTCGCTATCAAGTCTGCCCCCTTCGGGCATATTGTAATCCGTTCCGTAGAAGTTCACCGCATAGCAACGGACGACGACGCCCAAACGGTTGATGTTGAAATGAGCGTTGCGCGCTTGCAGTGGATCCCAAGTCCACTTAATGAAGCGCACGCCTTCGGCCAGCGCCCGCGCGCGTTGCGCCCACTTGAGCTGCGCGCCGATGCCGCGGTTCTGGAAAGCGCGGTGCACCGCCATCATGTGCGAATAGCCGATGATCTCCGCCCCACGACGCGCGACCAAATGATGGACGAACCCGATCAACTGGTCGTCGTCAAAGGCACCGAGCGTCCAGCCGCCCGCCTGCCGCGAAACGATCAGGTGCCGCCGCGGAGAGACTTCGAGATCGGGAAGGCCGAAGACTTCGCGTTGCAACCGGACGCAACCGTCGAACTCATCGACGGTCGTGCATTCGCGTATGATGATTCGTGCGTTTTCAGTCATCGAATCGTTCAGTTTCCTCTTTGTTCAGCCTTTGAGCGAGCTTCGACGGCCACGCTCGAATTGGCCGACGCGCTCGAACTCAAAGCCTTTTTAACCAACCATCAGAAGAAGGTCGTTGAATCGTTCTCGCGCTGGAGCCTATTTGCGGGCCGCTTCCGCAAACGAACTTTTCGTTCGCCAACAACGCGCTTGCTGTTGATCGCAGCCGCGCATCAGCGCGACTTCAAACGACCACTTCCGCGTACCAACTGCGCTCGACATGCGCGATGCGCCGCGAGCGCGTGAGCGCGACGATTTGGGGGACGAAGTTGACGATGACGAGTCGCCCCGGCGCACGATGTTTCGCCTCGACGGCAGCGCGCAGTTCTTCCGCCAGTTGCGCGACATCAACCCCGATCTTGAAGACGAACAGCTCCGCAACGCTGGCGTGCTTAAGCAACCAGCCGATTTTGCGCTTGCCGACGGCGCCGCATTCGCCCCAGATGAGAATGCGCCCCCAGTCATCCACTGCGACCAGATCGGGTTTGTAGCGCAAGCCCAACGGCCGCTCGATGGCGAGGTCAGGGGATCTTGGGACGAGCATCGCGTAACCGAGCGCCTTCAGCAAGAGGTGCTCATAACTTTCGCCCGTCCCCTGCCACAAACGCACGCGCCGCCCAGCAAGATCGAAGTCATGCAGCATTCTGCCCGGATTCGATGGCGTTCGCGCCGAAACGGTCACTTCGCCAGCCAGTCACTTCGCCAGCCAGATCTCTTTGGGCCGTACGGCGGGCGCGACCAAGTGCAGTTGCAGACCTTCGACGTATGGTTGTTGAATCACCGCCGTCCGGCGATGCGTTAAGAAGACGGCCATCGCCTCTTCGGCGATCAAGCGCTGCAACCGCGAGTAGAGTTCAACGCGCTCCGCGTAACTGACCGCGGTACGCGCCCGCTGCGAAAGCTGGTCCACTTCAGGCACGCACGCGATGCGACCGACGCTCGATTGTCGATTGGCCGAGTGGAAGAGAAAGTAAGTGAAGTTGTCCGGATCGGCGTAATCGGCGTACCAACTGATCTCAGCCAGTTGCACCCGTCCCTCGTGCGCCGCCTTGACGATCTCGCCCACCTCGGCGACCTGCACACGGCACTCGATGCCGATGTTCGCCAGCGCGTCGCAAAGAAACGCGCCGGCCTTCTCGCTGATCGACTGTTCCGCGATGGTGCGCCACAACTCGATCTTGAATCCGGAACGATAACCGGCTTCGGCGAGCAGACGACGCGCCAATTCAGGATCGTAGGCCACGCCGGACCAACGCGCATCGTGCCCGATCAATCCCGGCGGAATTGGGCCAGCGGCGGGCACGGCCATTCGACCGTAACATTCGCGCACGAACCTCTCGCGATCGATCGCGTGCGCGATCGCCCGTCGCACGCGCGCGTCGCTGAAAGGCGGTTGATCGGCGTCGAAATAGAGGAACTGCGTGTGCAGTTGCGTGCCGGCGACGATGCAGGATCGCCACTGCGGATCCTCGGCCAACTTCCCCAGCCTTTCCGCGGAACTTTCGCGCGCCAGATCGAACTCGCCCTCGCGCAAACCTTTGATCGACGCGCCGCCGACGACGTTGTACTGCATGGTCAACCGATCAACATATGGCACATCTTCTTTCCAGTACAGCTCGAACCGTTCGAGTTCAACCCGCTGCGCTTCGGCGTCGTAACTGATGAGCTTGAACGGTCCTGTGCCGATCGGATGGCGTGCAAAACGCGCGCCGCCGTCGGCCTCGATCTCCTCGCGCGGGACGATGGAGGCAAAACGCAAGCACAGCATCTGCAAGAAGAAGGCCAACGGCTCGCTCAAACGCATCTCGATCGTCCAATCATCCAGCACGCGCACGCCTTCGATCTCGTCGGCCTCGCCGCGCGCGTACTCTGGGGCGCCCACCAAACCGGCGTAAACCCAGGCGCCCGTGCGCGACGCGCGTAGCACGCGACCGATGGAATAGAGCACATCGTGTGCCGTCATGACGCGCCCGTTGTGGAAGCGAACGCCGCGGCGCAAGTAGAACTTGTAACTTCGTCCGTCGGCGGAGATCTCCCAGCGCTCGGCCAGCAGCGGGCGAACTTCAGCGTTCTTCCCCGTTTCGACCAACCCTTCTAACATCAAACTGAGCAGGTCGGCGCGCGCCAACGTCGAAGCTTCGAGCACGTCGAGCGAAGGCAGGCTGACCTGCGAGCCGATACGCAAGTGACCGCCGCGACACGGCACTGGCATGCGAAAATCGCCGATGGTCTCGCGCAGCGAATTAGCCTCGTAACCGAGCAGGCTCGATGTGTAGTTGACCTGAATGATCGAGGCCTGATTGCGCCGAACCGCTTCGTGAATCACTTCCATGGCGCGCAAGATCTCCTCCGTCCCGCGATGTTGCTCTTCGGCGGCGCGTCCGATCTGCGCGATCAGTTCGGTCAAACGTTCCATTGCCTGCGCGACATGCTTCGAACCATCGGCTTGCTCCTGCATCGCGCGCCGGACCTGCCCGGTGAGCAACGCCATCTGTGTGGCACGTTGCCCGATCTGTTGCGCCGTGGCAGCTTGCTCGGAAGTGGCGCGTTCGATCTCTTGAGCGCGCCGCCGGACTTTGGCCACTAGTTCGGTCACTTGTCTTGATTCGCTGGCCTGCGTCGTGGCCGCTTCGGCGATCTGCCGGATGGCCTTGGCCGAGGCAGCCGTCAGACGGCTGATCTCATCGAGCGACCGCGCGGCACGCTCGGCTAGCAGTAATCCTTGTTCGGCCAATTGCCGGTTGGCATCGGCTTTGGCCATTGCGACCGCCACCGATTCGCGCACGCTTTTGATCAGTTCGCTGATCTCGCCAGTGGAACGCGCCGTGCGCTCGGAAAGCTCTTTGATCTCCTCGGCGACGACGGCAAAGCCACGCCCTTGCGGTCCGGCCTGCGCCGCCAGAATGCGCGCGTTCAGCGCAAGCAGATTGGTTCGGTCGGCGATTTCGTCGATGACGCGCGTGATCGCGCCGATGCGCTCGGAAGCCGAACCGAGCGCGGCGATCGTCTCCGCCGTCTCCTCCACGCTCCGGCGCGTTGTGCGCATCGACTCCGCCGTCTCAATGACAACCGCCGATCCTTGCTCGGCGGAGCGCTGTACTTCCTCGGCCAACGCGGCAGCCTCACTCGCCGCTTGATCAACGCGCTGGGTCGAATCATCAATGGCGCGTACGGATCGTTCGGCTTCGTCCGTGGTCTGTGCGAGCGATTCGGTGGCGGTTGCCACGTTGCGCACCGAGGCCGCCATCTCCTCGATGGATGAAGCCGTCTCTTCGACGAACGAAGCGAGCGCATCGGAATTGACCGACACATCATCAATGGAGGCGGCCATTTCCAGCACTGCAGTCGAGGTCGTCTGCGCTAGATGCGAGAGCGCGTTGACCGCTTCGGCGATCGAAGCGGCGGAAGCGCTGATCTGCGTGATGGAACTGACGGTTGAATCGACCGAAGCGGCCTCATCGCCGACGGCAGCGGCTAATTGCCTGCCGCCTTCGAGCACGCGCGCCGCCACCGTCTCGATTGATTCAGCAGCCTGCTGTAATCCAACCACCGTGCGACGTATCTGGCGCGCAAGCGCGATCAGCTCGAAAAGGGCGCGTTTTTCGCTCGGGCGTAAACCGTCGCCGACGGCGCCGATCTTGAGACCAACCGTCAGGTCGCCGTTCGACAGCGCTGCGGCAAATTGCTCTAAAAGTGTTGGCTGGTTTGCGCCGCGCTTGGCGTTTCTGGTGCGTTGGATGCTTTTTTCTTCGACGCTCATCGCTTCCGTTCGTCTTGTGACAGACTTGCAAATGTTGCGATCAAGGGCAAGGGCGGAAGATGCTTCGTCGAACGGTGCACTTCCGCGCCGTGCATCATAACACAGCGCTTCGGCAGATGCGCGACTTAATTTTTGTCCAAGGGGATGGGGTCAGGCCGGACGCTCCGGGAAGTCCAGTTCCACTTCCAACCCACCATCCGCGTGGTGGGCGGCGCGCACTACGCCGCCCAGAACAGTCACCAGTCGCTGCGCGATGATCACGCCCAAGGCATTGATGTTGAGCGCGTCATCGTTGCCCAATTCGCTGAAGTCGAAGGCGAGCGAGAGGTCTTCGATGGGTGCGCCCTGATCGCGGATCGTGATGCGGAAGCGGTCGCAATCGGCGCGCCTGTCGGCTTGAATGGAGACGCTCGCTCCGGCTGGCGTGCGACCGATGGCATGACCGAGGAAGTTGCTGACCACATGACGCAGTTTGCTTTCGTCCGAAACGATGGCCCCGACTTCAGGCGCGACGAAAGAACTGAGGCGAACGCCGCGCCGCTGAGCTTGCGAGGCAACGGCGCGGCAACAATCGTGAATCAGTTCGCGCAAAGAGAATTCGTGCAAAAACAGATCAGTCAAGCCCGCTTCCAGCCGCGACAGATCGACCAACTGCTCGAGGCTCGCCTGCAACTGCAAACCGGCATCCTGAATCCGTTGACAGAAACGACGCTGCGTTTGGCTAAGGTTTTCTTGTTCGAGCAATATTTCGGCAAAGCCAAGAATGGCCGTCAGCGGCGTGCGTAACTCATGCGACATGCGTGCCAGAAAGAGCGCCCGATACCGCGCGACGCGCTGCAGTTCGCGGTTGGCCTCTTCAAGCGCGGCGCTGTGGCACCGCACCTCTTCGAGCAAGCATTCGATCCGACGCCGCTGTTCGCGCATCGCAGCATTTCGGCGCGCATTGGTGAACGCAATGACTATCGGGGGTGCGACGAACCTGATGCCGCACAAAGCTTGGTCAAGATGCTCTTCCGCTTCCGCGCCAGCAACCAGTGCGCCGATCAGTTCGCCGTGTGCGTGGATGGGCACGGCGACGGCAGCGCTCAGAGCTGATCGTTCGAGCAAAAGATCGAATTTTCCCCCTGCAAGCTCAGCTCCCGCAGGAGAGCCTCTGTCGGTGTGGTGCGGCCTCTTAACGGCGTCTGGTCTGCTCTTGCGCCACGCTTGCACCTCGCGCTTTTGTTCTTCCACCGCTCGCGTCAACTGCTCGCCGAGCTGCCGCACGCCGTCGCGCGCGGCATGCGCATCGCAGTAGGTGACGCTTTCGCACAACCTTCCGTGTTGATCGCGCAGGTAGATGGTGATGAAACAGAGGTGCCAACGACGTTGCAACATCTCGAAAAAGGCGCGATACGTATCGGCCTCGGTGTCAGCATCCTCCGACGCGCACGCTTGCGCGTAGAGCAGGTCAACTATCGCTCTGCTCAACGCCTGAAGTTCGGTGCCCGCCTCTTCTTCTCTTTTCCCCATCGCGATCTTGATCGCCCGAAGCGCACCCGTCTCAGCGCAACGCGCCCTCAAACGAAACTCGTCGAGCCTTCTTTCCGCCATCGCCGACCTCGCGGGCTGCGCGCCGAGAGCGCAAACCGCATTAGCACCGGCGCGGTTCTACCGAAACTTTGTTGCATAAATGCGCTCCAAGTCATGCTTTTTCTTCAACAAGGAGCTTCTGGTGCAACAAATCCGCCGCCGACTTTAGCGTTGCGACACAGGCGCTCGCTCGCAAAGATGCTTCGCAAACGACGATCGCTCTTCATTCGCCTCTGACACAACGAAGCGAACGTTGGCAAAAGACTGCGGGAATAGCCTCGATCCTTCTCCCGGCGCTTCGACTTTCGCCCAAAGGGACCGCTAGGGCAAAAT